>NZ_PSTO01000041.1:0-28261 GCF_002930975.1 Rathayibacter sp. AY1A3
CTCTACGGGTGCCCGGCCCCCCGTCTCCCCTCCGCGAGACGCCGCTCCGGCACGCGACTCGCCGATGGAGGTGTACGAGAGCGGAGTCTCGCGGAGGGGAGACGGGGGGCCGGGCACCCGTAGAGTGGCCGGGTGGAAGCAGCCGACATCGCCGACGACATCACCGAGGTCCTCTACACCGAGGCCGAGATCCACGAGCGGATCCGCGACCTGGCCCGCGCCATCGAGCGCGACTACGCGGGCGAGAACCTGCTCATCGTCGGGGTGCTGCGCGGCGCCGTGATGGTGATGGCCGATCTGGCCCGCGAGCTCAAGCTCGACATCGTCATGGACTGGATGGCCGTCTCGTCCTACGGGAGCGGCACCAAGTCCTCCGGCGTCGTGCGGATCCTGAAGGACCTCGACTCCGACATCACGAACCGCAAGGTGCTGATCGTCGAGGACATCATCGACTCCGGCCTCACGCTCTCGTGGCTGCAGGGCAACCTCCGCAGCCGAGGCGCCGAGTCCGTCGAGATATGCGCGCTCTTCCGCAAGCCCGCGGCCGCCAAGGTCGAGGTCGACGTGGCCTACGTCGGCTTCGACATCCCGAACGAGTTCGTGATCGGCTACGGGCTCGACTACGCCGAGCGCTACCGCAACCTCCGCGATGTCGCCGTCCTCGCCCCGCACGTCTACGAGTAGCCCCGCGGACACCGCGCAGGAGAGCCTCGAGCGGCTCTTCGCGGTGCCGCTGCTGGGCTACCACATGAGCTACCCGACCTCGCTGCGGGCCGACCTCGAGTTCAACTACTGGTGGCTCGCGCACGCGATCGACGCGGCCGTCGACGCCTTCGAGCGCACGGGCGACGAGGCGCACCTGGAGCGGGCCCGGCGGATCCACCGCGCGATCCGCCTCCGCAACGGCGGGCGCCTGGTGAACGGCTACTTCGACGACATGATGTGGCTCGGCGGCGCGCTCGCCCGCCTCGGGGAGGCCTCCGGCGACCCGCGCTTCCTCGACCGGGCCGACCGCCTGTGGCGCTTCGCCGTCGCGAAGGGCTGGAACCTCCGCCACGGTGCGAGCCTCGCCTGGCGCCGCCGGCAGCTGGACTACAAGAACGCGCCCGCGAACGGCCCGTTCGCGATCCTCGGCGCGCGCCTGGAGCGGCTGCGGCCGGACGGTCGGGAGGAGCTCTCGCGCGCCGCCCTCGACTGGATGCACGTGCGCCTCCGCGACGACGACACCGGCTTCGTCGCCGACGGCATCGGCCGCGAGGGAGGTTCCGCGCGCGACGACTGGGCCTTCAGCTACAACCACGCCGTCTACATCGGCGCGGCGCTCGCCCTGCACCGCCTGCGGCCCGACCCCCGCCTGGTCGCCCACGCCTCCCGCACGGCCGAGGACCTGCTGGACCGGCTCGCCCCCGATGGCGTCTTCGTCGACCAGGGATCGGGGGACGGCGCCCTGTTCGGCGGCATCGCCTACCGGCACCTCGTCGACCTCGCCACGACGAGCGGAGTCGCGCCCGCGGTGGCCGCCCGCCTCCGCGGCTTCGTCGCCGGCAGCGTCGCCGCGCTGCAGAGCTCGAGCGTCCGCCGCGGCGTGCTGCTGGCCGGGCCCCGCTGGGACGCGCCTCCGTCGCTGCCCGCCACGCTCTCGGCCGAGATCGGCGCCGTGCTCGCCCTGGAGGCGTCAGCGCGACTGGACCGGTCGCCGGTGCCGTCAGACTGACGGGGTGAAGGCACCCGAGAAGCGCACCGTCGCCGTCGTGATCAACCCGAGCAAGTTCGACGACGTCGGCGCCGCGGAGGACCTGGTCGCGACGATCGCGCGCCGCCACGGCTGGAACGAGCCGCTCTGGTTCGAGACCAGCCCGGGCGACTCCGGTGCCGCCGCGGCCCGCGCCGCACTCGAGGCGGGCCCGGACCTGGTCTGCTCGATGGGAGGCGACGGCACCGTCCGCGCCGTCGCCACGGTGCTGCGGGGGACCGGCGTCCCCTACGGCCTGCTGCCCAGCGGCACGGGCAACCTCCTCGCGCGGAACCTCGGGATCCCGCTCGGCTCGCTGCCCGAGGCGGTCGAGATCGCCCTGCTCGGGCAGGACCGCGCCATCGACGTGGGCACGGCCGCGTTCGACGACGGCGAGGAGCGGGTGTTCATGGTGATGGGCGGGGTGGGCCTGGACGCCGAGATCATGGACAAGACGGACGAGGAGCTGAAGAAGCGGGTGGGCTGGGGCGCCTACTTCGCGGCGGGGGCGCCGGCGATGTTCAAGGCCGGATTCGAGGTGACCCTCACGATCGACGGCGCTGAGGAGCCTCCGCAGCGCTGCTTCATGGTGCTGGCCTGCAACTGCAGCTCCGTGGTCGCGAACATCGAGCTGGCCGCCGGAGCCGTGCTCGACGACGGCGACCTGGAGCTGGTGCTGCTGCGTCGGCGCTTCGGCCTCGCGCTGGATGTCGCGACCGGCAACCGCAACGGGCTCGCCTCGCTCCGGCAGTGGCCCGGCCGCGAGTTCTCGTTCGAGCTGGACCAGCCGGTGCTCGCCGAGCTGGACGGCGATCCGGTCGGCCGCACCCGCTCCGGGCGCTTCGGCGTGGATCCGGGCGCCCTGCTCGTGCGCCTGCCGGTGCCGACGCCCCGGAGCCCGGGACTGACTCCGCACGACTCGGTGATCGTCGACACGTCCGCCATCGCGACGCTGCTCCCGGAGCCGCCCTCCTCCTGACGCTTGCGCGCTCTTCTTTACGGTTGTAAGTTATCTGACGGACGTAAAGAAGGCGCTCCTCGCGCCGGGAAGAAGGACCCCGTGACCGATCCGCGGCTCACCCGCTCGCGCGAGCTCCTGCTCACCGCGATCACGACGGCACTCGACCGCCCGGGCGACGACCAGCCCTCCATCACGGAGCTCTGCGGCGCCGCGGGCGTCAGCCGCCCCACGTTCTACCAGCATTTCGGGGATGTGCCGTCCCTGATCGAGGCCGCCGCGGTGGAGCGGATGCACGCGCTGTTCGGCGACGTCGCTCCCGGCACCGCCCCCGCCGACTGGGAGGGCGCGGTCCCCCGCATCGTCCGCGGGCTCCTCGAGGGCCTGCTCGTGCACGCCGACTTCTACCGCCGCGTGCTGAGCGGAGGCACGGCCCGCGCCGTGCAGGAGTCGGTCGTCGCGTTCCTCGCGCAGCGGCTCCTCGCCTTCTCGCCTCTCGCCGAGCGCGGATCGGGCGGCGGCGACCACGCCCGCGTCGAGCGCTTCGCCGTCCTCCTCGCCGCCGGCACCACCTGGCTGGTCGTCGGCTGGCTCCTCGACGGCGACGCCCGCCGTCCCGTGGCCTCGGCCTCCGCCGACATCGCCGAGCTCCTCGTCACCGGAGTCGCCTCGCCGCGGCTCGCCGCCCTGCACTCCACGAAGTAGAAGGACCATGACCACCTCCCCGCTCCGCCGCGCCCTGCGCGCCGTGAACCCGCGCCTCGTCGTCGTCTTCGCCGCGATCGCGCTCATCCCGCTGATCTACGCGGGACTGCTGACCTCGGCCAACCTCGATCCCACGCACCACCTCGACACGGTGCCCGCCGCGATCGTCAACGAGGACACCGGCGCGACTGCCTCGGACGGCTCCGCGCTCGCCCTCGGCGACGACCTGACCGAGCAGCTCACCACCGACACGTCCGGCTCGGACTTCGCCTGGACGGCGACCGGTGCCGACGAGGCGTCCCGCGAGCTCGCCTCCGGCGACGTCCTCGCCGTCCTGACGGTGCCGGCCGGCTTCTCGGCCGACGTCGCCTCGGTCGGCGGCGACGACCCCGCCGCGGCCGTGCAGGCGAAGCTGTCGATCGAGACGAACGACGCGGCCAACCTGATCGTCGGCAACATCGCCTCCACCATCGGCACCACCGTGACGAAGACGCTGGAGGAGAAGGTCGGCGCGACCTACCTCGAGAACGTCTACCTCGGCTTCACCGACGTGCACTCGAGCCTCGAGCAGGCGGCCGACGGCGCCGCTCAGCTGGCGGACGGCGCCGGGACCGCGGCGTCCGGCTCCTCCGAGCTGGTCGTCGGGCTCGCGCAGCTGCAGGACGGCACCGCGCAGCTGGCGACCGGCGCCGACTCCCTCCGCTCGGGCGCGGGGAGCGCGGCCTCCGGAGCGTCCGACCTCTCGTCGGGACTCCAGCGGATCGCGAGCGGGACCGGTCAGCTGCCCGACCAGGCGGCGGCGCTCGACACGGGAGCCCGCACGGTCGCCGACGGCGCCCAGCAGCTCGACGGCGGAGCGGCGTCGCTCGCCTCGGGCGCCGCCGACCTCGCCGCGGGGACGTCGACCCTGAAGGACGGCGCGGCCTCGGCGGCGTCCGGCGCCGAGGCGCTGGCCACCGGGTCCGCCTCCCTCTCCGACGGAGCGGGGAAGGCCCTCGCAGGAGCCCAGCAGCTCGCGACCGGCGCGGGAGCGCTCGCGACCGCCACTCCGCAACTCGCCACCGGGGCGACCGGCGTCGACTCCGGCCTCGCCTCCCTGCTCTCGCGGTACGACTCGCTGTCCGACGCCCAGCGCGTGGCCGAGCTGACCGCCCTCGAGCAGGGTGCGGCCGCTCTCGCGGGCGGAGCCGCCTCGGCGGACGCGGGCGCGCAGACGCTCGCCTCCGGTGCGACCGCGCTCGTCGGCGACGACGGCAGCGGACTGACGGCGCTGGCCGCCGGTGCCGCCACGGTCTCGGGCGGAGCCGCCGACCTCGCGACCGGCACCGCCGCTCTGTCCACCGGGGCGACCTCCGCCGCCGACGGCGCCCAGAAGCTGCAGACCGGTGCGCAGGCCCTCGCCCAGGGAGCTGCGACCCTCGACGGCGGAGCCGCGCAGGTCGCCGGCGGAGTGGACACCCTCTCCGGCGCGGTCGGCCCGCTCACCAGCGGCATCGCCTCCGCGGCCGCCGGCGCCTCCGACCTCGCCTCCGGGACGGCCGCCCTCGCGACGGGCGCCTCGGACCTCGCGGACGGCGCCGAGACCGCCGCGACCGGCTCGGCCGACGCGGCCACCGGTTTGCAGGACCTCGCCGACGGGATCGACTCGCTCGCCTCCGGATCGCGCACCCTCGACACGAAGCTCTCGGACGGCGCGGACGACGTGCCCACCTACACCGGCGAGCAGGCTCAGGAGCTCAGCACCGTCGCGGCCGCCCCGGTCGGGATCGACGCCGAGCGGATGAACCGCGTGCCGTCCTACGGCTACGGCCTCGCTCCCTACTTCATGGCGCTCGCGCTCTGGGTCGGCGCGCTCGCCTTCTACCTGATGAGCGCCCCGCTCAGCTCCCGCCTCCTCGCCGCGCGCCGGCCCGCCTGGGTCATCGCGCTGCGCAGCTACCTGCCCGGCGCGCTGATGGCGGTCGCCCAGGGCGTCCTGGCCGCGCTCGTCATCCGCTTCGGAGTGGGCGTCGAGGCGTCGAACCTGCCCGGGCTGATCGGGATCGCCGTGCTCACGAGCCTCACCTTCGTGGCGATCAACCAGGCGCTGATCGCGCTGCTGGACGCCCCGGGCCGGTTCCTGGCGCTGCTGATGATCGTGCTGCAGCTGTCCTCGGCCGGAGGCACCTACCCGGTCGAGACCGCACCTGCCTTCTTCCAGGCGATCCACGGCGTGCTGCCGCTGACCTGGACGGTGGAGGCGTTCCGCTCGCTGATCGCCGGCGGCAGCATCGGCGTCGCGCACGCGGTCCTGGTGCTCGTGCTCTGGCTGGTCGGGGCGCTCGCCGTGACCGTGCTGGCCGCCGCCCGCCGCCGCCGCGGCCTCATGCCCGCCCTCCGCGACCCGGAGCCCCTCCTCGAGTCGGCCTGACGCGGGCTGTGCGGGCCCGTCCGTCCGTCCGCGCCTGCTGCCCCTCCGTTCTCGCGGCGCGTCCCGCTCGGACACCTTCGCCTCCTTCCCGAGACCGCAGTAGTTGTCGCTGTCGAGCTCGAGTGCGACAACTCCTGCGCTCTCGCGGCGCGCCCCGCCCGGACACCTTCGCCTCCTTCCCGAGACCGCAGTAGTCGTCGCTGTCGAGCCCGAGTGCGACAACTCCTGCGCTCTCGCGGCGCGCCCCGCCCGGACACCTTCGCCTCCTTCCCGAGACCGCAGTAGTCGTCGCTGTCGAGCCCGAGTGCGACAACTCCTGCGCTCTCACGGCGCGCCCCCACCGCCGAAGCGCCGATCCCCGCGACCTCCACCCGCAAGGCAGAGGACGCGGACCGGGAAACGCGTGCCAGCGTTTCCCGGCAGTCCGACGCACCCCGCTCTGCGGAACGCACCATCTCGCGAAGCCGACCGCGCGCGGGGATGCGGCCCGCCGCATCCCCGCCGGACGGCGCCGACGCGTGCCAGCGTTTCCCGGCAGTCCGACGCACCCCGCTCTGCGGAACGCACCATCTCGCGAAGCCGACCGCGCGCGGGGATGCGGCCCGCCGCATCCCCGCCGGACCACACAGCCCGCGGCCGTTCGGCCCACGGCGAACGCGTGGGCGGCGCTCAGAGTGCGGGAGGTAGCCTGGCAGGCACAATCTCCTCGTCAGAAAGGCGCCGGGTGTCGCACCCGCAACAAGCATGAACGTGAAGCGCATCTTCCGGGGTCCCATCCTCTACGTCGTCCTGGCGATCGTCGCGGTGTGGATCGGCTCCTCGCTGATCACCATGTCCGGCTTCCGGCCGGTCACGACGCAGGAGGGTCTCGACCTCCTGAAGGACGGCAAGGTCGACTCGGCGAAGATCGTGGACGGCGAGCAGCGCGTCGATCTCACGCTCAAGGAGGCCGACGGCGACAACGGCACGCAGGTGCAGTTCTACTACGTGGCCCCTCGCGGCGCGGAGGTCGTCGACGCGGTGTCCGCGGCCGATCTCGGCAGCACCGGCTACAACGACGAGGTCCCGCAGACCAACTGGTTCCTCTCGGCCCTCGGCTTCCTGCTCCCCATCCTGCTGATCGGCGCGTTCTTCTGGCTGATGCTCTCGGGCATGCAGGGCGGCGGCAACCGCGTCATGCAGTTCGGCAAGTCGAAGGCGAAGCTCGTCTCGAAGGAGTCGCCCAAGGTCACGTTCGGCGATGTCGCCGGCGCCGACGAGGCGATCGAGGAGCTGCACGAGATCAAGGAGTTCCTCAAGGAGCCCGCGAAGTTCCAGGCCGTCGGCGCCCGCATCCCGAAGGGCGTCCTGCTCTACGGCCCTCCCGGCACCGGCAAGACCCTGCTGGCGCGCGCGGTCGCGGGCGAGGCGGGCGTCCCCTTCTACTCCATCTCCGGATCGGACTTCGTCGAGATGTTCGTCGGCGTCGGCGCGAGCCGTGTCCGCGATCTCTTCCAGCAGGCGAAGGAGAACTCGCCGGCCATCATCTTCGTCGATGAGATCGACGCCGTCGGCCGCCACCGCGGCGCCGGCATGGGCGGCGGTCACGACGAGCGCGAGCAGACCCTCAACCAGCTGCTGGTCGAGATGGACGGCTTCGACGTCAAGACGAACGTCATCCTGATCGCGGCGACGAACCGCCCCGACATCCTCGATCCCGCACTGCTACGTCCGGGCCGCTTCGACCGCCAGATCGGCGTCGACGCCCCCGACCTGCTCGGCCGCAAGCGGATCCTCGAGGTCCACGGCCGCGGCAAGCCGCTCGCCGGCGGAGTCGACCTCGAGGTCGTCGCCCGCAAGACCCCGGGCTTCACCGGCGCCGACCTGGCCAACGTCCTCAACGAGGCCGCACTGCTCACCGCCCGCTCCAACGCGCAGCTGATCGACAACCGCGCGCTCGACGAGGCCATCGACCGCGTCATCGCGGGGCCGCAGCGCCGCACGCGGGTCATGCGCGACAAGGAGAAGCTGATCACCGCCTACCACGAGGGCGGACACGCTCTGGCGGCGGCGGCGATGCGCCACACCGACCCCGTGACCAAGGTCACGATCCTTCCGCGCGGTCGCGCCCTCGGCTACACGATGGTGCTCCCGCTGGAGGACAAGTACTCCACGACCCGCAACGAGCTCCTCGACCAGCTCACGTACGCGATGGGCGGCCGCGTCGCGGAGGAGATCGTCTTCCACGACCCCACCACCGGAGCGTCGAACGACATCGAGAAGGCGACCTCCATCGCCCGCAAGATGGTCACCGACTACGGCATGTCCGCGAACGTCGGAGCGGTCAAGCTCGGCCAGTCGTCGGGCGAGATGTTCCTCGGCCGCGACATGGGCCACCAGCGCGACTACTCCGAGCAGATCGCCGAGACGGTCGACGCCGAGACGCGCCAGCTCATCGAGCAGGCGCACGACGAGGCGTGGCAGGTCATCAACGACAACCGCGACATCCTCGACCGCCTCGCGATGGAGCTGCTCGAGAAGGAGACGCTCGACCACGACCAGCTGGCCGAGATCTTCAAGGACGTCCGCCGCATCGACGAGCGCCCGCAGTGGCTCTCGAGCGACAAGCGCCCCCTGTCCGACCTGCCGCCCATCGCGGTCCCGGTCGCCAAGGCGCCGATCGACTCGGGTGCGACCGACGGGGGAGTCTCCTCCGCCGGTGCCGACGAGGTCGCGCCGAAGCGCCCGCCGCTGATCAACCCGCGCCCCGCGACGGCGTAGCGCGCGCGTGCCCGTCGACAAGGCGCGCATCGAGGCGGCCGTCGCCGAGATCCTCGCGGCCATCGGGGACGACCCGGGCCGCGAGGGACTCCTCGACACGCCGCGGCGGTTCGCCGAGGCGTACGAGGAGTTCTTCGGCGGGTTCGACGACGACGCCGCGGCCCAGCTGACCGAGACGTTCGCGGTGGTCGAGGGCGGCCAGGAGTCGCCGCTCGACCAGACGGTGATCGTGCGCGACCTCGCCTTCCGCTCCGTCTGCGAGCACCACCTCCTGCCGTTCCTCGGCGTCGCGCACATCGCCTACCGGCCGCGCGAGCGGGTCGTCGGCCTCGGCCGGCTGCCGCGCGTGGTCGAGACGGTCGCGTCGCGACCGCAGATCCAGGAGCGGATGACCGAGCAGATCGCCGACGCGCTCGAGCAGGGCCTCGCTCCCGAGGGAGTGCTCGTCGTGGTCGACGCCGAGCACGGCTGCGTGCGGATGCGCGGGCCGCGCCAGACCGCGAGCTCGACCGTGACGGTCGCCGCCCGCGGCTCCCTCGCCGACCCGGCCGCCCGCGCCGAGATCATCGCGCTGATCGGCGCCGCGCGGGGGGAGTGACGTGGCCACCACCGTCGCCGACCTCACGCCGACCGGCCGCGCCGCGCTCCTCGGGATCCTCAACGTCACTCCGGACTCGTTCAGCGACGGCGGCCGCTGGCTGTCCGTCGACGACGCCGTCTGCCACGGCCTCGACCTGACCCGGCCCGCCGGGGACGGACCCGCCGCGTTCGGCGCGGACCTGGTCGACGTCGGCGGAGAGAGCACCCGCCCCGGTGCGGCCCGCGTCGACTCCGCCGCCGAGCAGGGCCGCGTGCTGCCCGTCGTCCGCGCCCTCGCCGCGGAGGGGGTGCGCGTCAGCATCGACACGATGAGCGCCGCCACGGCGGAGGCCGCCCTGGACGCCGGCGCCGTCGTCGTCAACGACGTCTCCGGCGGCCTCGCCGATCCGCGGATGCTCCCGCTCGTCGCCGAGCGCGGCGCCGTCTACATCGCGATGCACTGGCGCGGGCACAGCGCGGGCATGACCGCTCTCGCGTCCTACGGCGACGTGGTGGCGGACGTCCGCGGCGAGCTCGAGCGCCGCGTCGACGCCGCCCGTGAGGCCGGGATCCGGGACGACCGCCTCCTGCTCGACCCCGGCCTCGGCTTCGCGAAGGTCGGCGCGCACGACTGGGCGCTGCTGGCCGGGCTCGACGCGATCGTCTCGCTGGGCTTCCCGGTCCTGGTCGGCCACTCGCGCAAGCGGTTCCTCGCTCCGTTCGCCCCCGCCGGCGCCCCGGCCGCCGAGCGCGACGAGGTCTCCGCCATGCTGAGCCTCGTCGCCGCCGGGCACGGCGCCTGGGGCGTCCGGGTCCACGACGTCCGCTCGTCCGCCCGCGCCCTGGCCCTCGCCGCCCGACTCCAGGAGGAGACCCCGTGACCGCGATCGACCCCGCCGCCCTGGCCGTGCGCGACTCCATCACCCTCACCGGGCTGCGCGTGCGCGCGCACCACGGCGTCTTCGACTTCGAGCGCGAGAACGGCCAGGACTTCGTGATCGACGCGACGGTCTGGCTCGACACCGCGCCGGCGGCCGAGGGCGACGCGCTGGCCGAGACGGTGCACTACGGCGAGCTCGCGATCGCCCTGGCCGACGCGGTGACCCGCGACCCGGTCGACCTCATCGAGACCCTGGCCGAGCGCCTCGCCCGGGTGGCCCTGGGTTTCGCCGCCGCCGACGTCGTCCGCATCACCGTCCACAAGCCGGACGCGCCGATCCCGCTGCCGTTCGAGGACGTCGCCGTGCAGATCACGAGGACCCGCTCGTGAGGCCGCGGCAGGAGCGCGTCCGCCCGGTGCGCCACGTCGTGCTCGCGCTCGGCAGCAACCTCGGCGACCGCCTGGCGCACCTCGAGGAGGCGCTGCGGGCCCTCGCCACGACGCCGGGCCTGCGCATCGAGGCGGTGTCCAAGGTCGTGGAGTCGCCCGCGTGGAAGCCCGAGGGCGTCGACGAGGACGCGCCCGGGTACCTCAACGCGGTCGTGACCGGCTCGACCGTCCTCGAGCCCGACGACCTGCTCGCGGCGACGGCGGCGATCGAATCGGCCGGCGGCCGGATCCGCGGCGAGGGCGAGGAGCGCTGGGGCGACCGGACCCTCGACATCGACGTGATCGCGGTCGGCGGCGTGCTCCGCGACGACGCGCACCTGACCCTCCCGCACCCGCGGGCCGCCGAGCGGGCGTTCGTGCTCGAGCCGTGGCTCGACGCCGAGCCGGCGGCGGTCCTTCCCGGAGCCGGACCCGTGGCCGAGCTGCGCGCACGGGCGACCGACCGCGTGACCGACCACCCGGCCGGGCTGACCTGGCCGGGGCGCGACTCCGCCCGCGGCACCACCGCCGACCCCGAGAGCAGGACCCCGTGAGGCGCACCCGCATCAGCACCCTGCTCGGACTCGGCCTCGCCGGGGCCGTCGCGGGGTTCCTCCTCGACCTCGCGATCGCCGCCGCCGGCCGCCCCGTGCTCATCCCGCCGCTGACGGTTCCGCTGACCCTGATCGTGGTCGCCGCCCTCGTGCTCGGCTTCGCCGTCCCGATCCACCGCGCCACGAAGGGCACGCTGCGCCGGCCCATCGATCCGTTCCGGGCGATGCGCGTCGTGGTGCTGGCGAAGGCGTCCAGCCACGTCGGTGCTCTGCTGCTCGGAGCCTCCGGCGGCATCCTGGTGTACCTGCTGAGCCGTGCGATCCCTTCGCTAGGCTCCGTGTGGCAGGACGTCGCGACCATCGTGGGTGCGCTCGTCCTGCTGGTGGCCGGCCTGGTCGCCGAGCACCTGTGCACCATCCCGCCGAGCGACGACGACAGCGCCGTCGGCGAGGTGAACCACGCCTGACGCCGACGCCCGGATCGCCGCGGGCAGTGAGGACGACGCCATGCCCGCCGAGCCCGAGGACGCGTCGCCGACGACCCGCCGCGACGCGAGGGGACGCCGGCGGGACCGCCTCGACATCACGGGGGAGTGGCGCCGCGTCTCGCCCCGGTACGTCGCGGTCGAGATCGTGTCGGCCGTCGTGTCGAGCGTGCTGCTGCTCGCCGTGCCCGTGGTGCTGATGCTGATCGGCCTGCCGTGGGGCTGGATCCCGCTGGCCGCCGCGGCCGCCCTCGCGGTGACCCTCCTGATCGTGGCCCCGCGCCGTGCGCGCGCCTACGGCTACCTCCTGCGCCAGGACGACCTGCTCTTCCGCCGCGGCATCATGTTCCAGCGCTTCGTGTCGGTGCCGTACGGGCGGATGCAGCTCATCGACGTCAACCGCGGGCCGCTCGCCCGGGCGCTCGGCCTCGCCGACCTCCGCTTCGTCACCGCCGCCGCGGCGACCGGCGTCAGCATCCCGGGCCTGGCCGAGCAGGACGCGGAGGAGCTCCGCGACCGCCTGGTCGAGCTCGCCGAGTCGCGCCGGGCGGGCCTGTGACCGAGCTCCGCGCCGTCGAGACGGACCTCGCCGACGGGGAGTGGCACCGCCTCCATCCCGCGACCCCGGTCCTCAAGGGCGGGATCGGCCTGCTGGTCGTCCTCGGCATCGTGATCACGAACCTCCGCGAGCGCCTGGTCGAGCTGTTCCTGCCCGGGCCGGAGGGGTTCGAGAGCGGCGATCCGGTCGACGAGCTGCTGCGCCGCGGTCTCGTCGGCTGGGCGCTGCTGGCGGTCGCGGTGGGCCTGGCGGTCGCCGTCTTCGCGTTCTGGCTGTCCTGGCGGATGCACACCTTCCGCATCACGGACGAGCTCGTCGAGGTGCGCTCCGGCGTGCTCTTCCGGACCAACCGGCGGGCGCGGCTGGACCGCATCCAGGGCATCGCGGTGCAGCGTCCGCTGTTCGCGCGGCTGTTCGGAGCCGCGAAGCTCGAGGTGAGCGTGGCCGGGCAGGACGCGAACGTCCAGCTGTCGTACCTCGGGTCGCGCTTGGTTGACGCCCTGCGCCGCGACATCCTGCGGCTCGCGTCCGGGGTGCGCGAGCGGGAGGCGACGGTCGACGGCGCGGCGCCCGCGGGCGGGTTCCTGGCGCGGCGGCTGGAGGAGTTCGGCGAGCCTCAGGACGAGACGCCGCCCGAGTCGGTCGTCTCGATCCCGCCGGGCCGGCTGCTCGGCTCGCTCGTCTTCAGCGGCTTCACGCTGTTCCTGGCAGCCTCGGTCGTCGCCGTGGTGTTCGTCGCCGTCTACGGCTCGCCCTACGTGCTCTTCGCGATCCTGCCGGGCCTGATCGGCTCGGGCAGCTACTACGTCCGCCAGTTCGTGCGCTCGCTCCGGTACTCGATCGCCGCGACGCCCGACGGCGTGCGGGTCGGCTACGGCGTGCTCTCGACCAGCAGCGACACGATCCCGCCCGGCCGGATCCACGCCGTCGAGATCACGCAGCCGCTGCTCTGGCGCCCCTTCGGCTGGTGGCAGGTGCGGATCGACCGCGCCGGCCACGCGGCCTCCCGCGGGGCGAACGGCGAGCCGAACACCACGATCCTGCCCGTCGGCGACCTCGCCGCGGTCGAGCGCGTCCTCGCCCTCCTGCTGCCCGGACCGGCTGAGGGAGCGGAGTCGACGCCCGTCGGAGACGCACTCCGGCACCGCGACGCGGCCGGCTTCACCCGGGCGCCGCGCTCGGCGGTGTGGCTCCGCCCCTTCTCGTTCCGGAGGACCGGATACCGGCTGACGGACGAGGTCGCGATCCTGCGCAGCGGAGCGGTCTGGCGGCGGGTCGCCGTGGTGCCCCTGGCGCGGATGCAGAGCGTCGGGGTCCAGCAGGGACCGCTCCAGCGCCTGCTCGGGCTGGCCTCGGCGCGCGTGCACACGGTGGCCGGCCCCGTCACTCCGCTCGTGCCGGTGATGAGCGCAGCCGACGGACTCGCCTTCTTCGAGAGCCTCGCGACGGCCGGAGTGCGGGCCGCCGACCGCGACGCGAGCCACCAGTGGGGGCGGCGGGCGGCCGCACCCGCCCTGCCCGACCGGCCCGCTCCGGAGGGGGAGCCGCATGCCTGAGAACCGCCGCGACGGACGCCTGGGCGTCGGCGTGATCGGTGCCGGACGCGTGGGCCCGGTGCTCGGTGCCGCGCTCGCCGGGGCCGGCCACGCCGTGATCGGGATCGCCACCACCAGCGAGAGCGGCCGCGAGCGCGCCGACGCGCTGCTCACTGGAGTCCCCGTGCTCGCGATCCCCGAGCTCGTCGAGCGCAGCGAGCTGGTGATCGTCGCCGTCCCCGGGAGCGAGATCGCCGCCCTGGTCGCGGGGCTCGCCGCGACCGGAGCGTGGCAGCCCGGCCAGCTGGTGCTGCACACGGCACCCGAGCACGGCTACGGGGTGCTCGCTCCGGCGCTCGCCTCCGGGGTCATCCCCCTGGCAGTCCACCCGGCGATGGCCTTCAGCGGCACCAGCCTCGACCTGGCGCGCCTCGCCGAGACCTACTTCGCCGTGTCGGCACCGGGCCCGGTGCTGCCGATCGCGCAGGCGCTGGTGGTCGAGATGGGCGGGGAGCCGGTCACCGTGGCGGAGGCGGACCGCGCCGCCTACGCGGAGGCCGTCTCGACCGCCACGACCTTCTCGACCGCGATCGTCGACCAGGCGGCGGGCCTTCTGGCGGGCATCGGCGTCGAGAAGCCGGGCTTCTTCCTCTCCAGCCTCGTCCGCTCCTCCGTCGACGACGCCCTGCGCCGCGCGGCGGGCTGACGCGCGCCGCCGCTCGAGACGCCGCTCCGCGGGTGGGACGCCGCTCGGGAGGCGGTGCCCCGCGGAGGAGCACGGCGTCCCGGTGCCGAGGGCCCCGGTGGTCGCGGGCCCGCCGGTAGCATCGTCGGGTGATCAGCACCCTCCACCGCATCGGCGACCTCCGCGAGCGGCTGCAGGAGGCGCGGCGGGCCGGTCGGCGCATCGCGCTCGTGCCGACGATGGGCGCCCTCCACGCCGGGCACCTCGCCCTCGTCGAGCGGGCTCGCGAGCTGGCCGACGTCGTCGTCGTGTCGGTGTTCGTGAATCCGCTGCAGTTCGGTCCGACCGAGGACCTGGACCGCTACCCGCGCGACCTCGAGGGCGACACCGCCCTGCTCGACGCGGCCGGGGCCGACCTCCTCTTCGCTCCGGGAGTCGCCGAGATGTACCCCGACGGGCCGTCCTCCACGAGGGTCGTCGCGGGCGAGGTCGGCGGCTTCTACGAGGGGCGCGCGCGGCCGGGGCACTTCGACGGGATGCTCACCGTCGTCGCCAAGCTCCTGAGCATCGCCCAGCCGGACGTCGCGGTCTTCGGGCAGAAGGACGCGCAGCAGCTGTTCCTCGTGCGCCGCATGGTCCAAGACCTCGACCTGCCCGTGGAGATCGAGGGCGTCGGCATCGTGCGGGAGGAGGACGGGCTCGCCCGCTCCAGCCGCAACCGCTACCTCGACGAGGAGCAGCGCCGCGCGGGCCTCGTGCTGCCGCGCCTCCTCGCGGCCGCCGCGGAAGCCGCGGACCGCGGTGCCGCCGCGGCGATCGAGGCCGCCGAGGCCGTCGCGCACGCCGAGCCGCTCGTTAAGCTGGACTACCTCGTCGTCGTGGATCCCGCGACGCTCCTCCCGGTCGACGCCGACCACCGCGGCCCGGCACTCGTGCTCGTCGCCGCGATCGTCGGCACCACCCGCCTCCTCGACAACGCCCCGATCCTGCTCGCCTGATCGCGGCCGTCCGCCCCGAACCGAAAGCACCGCGACCCCTCATGGCCGACACCCCCGACGTCCCCGAGTCCACGACCCCCGCCGCCGAGCAGTCCGACTCCGAGCAGGCCGCCGCCGAGCGGGCCGCGCAGCAGGAGGCCTCCGAGCAGAAGGCCGTCCGCCTCGCCAAGCGCGAGCGCCTGCTCGAGCTCGCGGGCGACGACCTCGGCGCCGGCGCCTACCCCGTCGCGGTCGGAGTCACCGACACCATCGCGGCCGTCCGGGCGCGCCACGAGGGCATCGAGCCGGACGTGAAGACCGGCGAGCGCGTCGGCCTCGCGGGCCGCGTGGTGTTCCAGCGCAACACGGGCAAGCTCTGCTTCGCGACGCTGCAGGCCGGCGACGGCGAGCGGATCCAGGCCATGGTCTCGCTCGGCGACGTGGGCGAGGAGTCGCTCGCGGCGTGGAAGGAGCTCGTCGACCTGGGCGACCACCTCTTCGTCGAGGGCGAGGTCGTCTCGAGCAAGCGCGGCGAGCTGAGCGTGTGGGTGTCGGAGTGGACGATCGCCGCGAAGGCGATCCTGCCGCTGCCGAACCTGCACAACGAGCTCGGCGACGAGACCCGGATGCGCCAGCGCTACCTCGACCTGATCGTGCGCCCCCAGGCCCGCGAGACGGTCGTCACCCGCGCCCGGGTGAACGCCTCCCTCCGCGACACCTTCGCCTCGCACGAGTTCCTCGAGGTCGAGACCCCGATGCTGCAGGTGATGCACGGCGGCGCCTCCGCCCGCCCCTTCGCCACGCACTCGAACGCCTTCGACACCGAGCTGTACCTGCGCATCGCGCCCGAGCTCTACCTCAAGCGGGCGGTCGTCGGCGGCATCGACCGGGTCTTCGAGATCAACCGCAACTTCCGCAACGAGGGCGCCGACTCCACCCACTCGCCCGAGTTCGCGATGCTCGAGGCCTACCAGGCGTACGGCGACTACAACTCGATCGCCGACCTCACCCAGGAGCTGATCCAGAACGCGGCGCAGGCCGTCGCGGGCTCGCACGTGGTCACCTGGGCCGACGGCACCGAGTTCGACCTCGGCGGCCGGTGGGACCGCATCTCGATGTACGAGAGCCTGTCGCTCGCGGCCGGAATCGCGATCACGCCGGAGACGGAGCTCGCCGAGCTCGAGACCCTCGCCGCGCGCGAGGGCGTCGAGGTGCACGTCCCCACGCACGGCAAGTACGTCGAGGAGCTGTGGGAGCACTTCGTGAAGGGCGGCCTGACGCGTCCGACCTTCGTGATGGACTTCCCCGTCGACACCTCGCCGCTCGTGCGCGCGCACCGCAGCATCCCGGGCGTCGTCGAGAAGTGGGACCTCTACGTCCGCGGCTTCGAGCTGGCCACCGGCTACTCCGAGCTGATCGACCCGGTCGTGCAGCGCGAGCGCTTCGTCGAGCAGGCCCGCCAGGCCGCCGCGGGCGACGACGAGGCGATGCGCCTGGACGAGGACTTCCTCCGCGCCCTCGAGCACGGCATGCCCCCCACCGGCGGCATGGGCATGGGCATCGACCGCCTCCTGATGGCGATCACCGGCCTCGGGATCCGCGAGACGATCCTGTTCCCGCTCGTCAAGTAGGGTCGCGGGAGCCGAGGGGGAGACATGGTCAGGGCATCGAGCATCGTCGCGGCCGTCGCGGCGGGCGTCCTCACGATCGCGCAGTTCGGAGTGGGGACCGCGGTCGCCGCGAGCGTCCTCACCTCCTCCGGCGACGTCGGCACCGCGCTGGCCGACCGGCGGGCGGCCGAGGCGTTCACGCCCGACCCCACGATCGCCGGCTTCGCGGAGCGGACCGCCATGTCCGACCGCGGCCGCGCCCTCTACTACGCGTCGAGCCCGTCGGTCGAGCCGACCGCCGGCTTCAACGACCTCTGCGGCTACGGTGCCTCCGACGACATCGTCCTCGGCTGCTACACCGGCACCAGCATCTACATCTCGGACGTCGCCAACCCCGACCTCGACGGGATCCGCGACGTGACGGCGGCGCACGAGATGCTGCACGCCGCGTGGGTGCGGCTCGACGCGGAGGAGCAGGCCGAGCTGGGCGACGAGCTCGAGGCCGCGTACGAGACCCTCCCGCAGGACGGCACGATCGCCGAGCGCCTCGAGCTGTACCGCACCGGCGGCCTCGGGGAGCGCGTCAACGAGCTGCACTCGATCCTGGGGACCGAGGTGGCCGACCTGCCGCCGGCGCTCGAGGCGCACTACGCCGAGTTCTTCGACGACCGCTCGGTCGTCGTGGGCCTGAACGCCCGCTACGAGGCGGTCTTCACCGATCTCGAGAACCGCATCGAGGACCTGGTCTCCCGGATCGAGACGATGTACGCCGACCTCACGGCGCGGGTCGACGCGAACAACGCCGAGTACGACGCGCTCAACGTCGAGATCGACGACTTCAACTCGCGCGCCGACAGCGGCGACTTCGGATCGACGGCCGAGTTCGAGACGGAGCGCGCCGATCTGCTCGCCCGCAGCCAGGCCGTCGACGCCACCCGCGCCGCCATCGACGCGGACATCGCCGTGTACGACGGCCTGCGCTCGGAGCTGGAGGGCCTCAACTCCGACGCCGCGGCGCTGAACAACTCGGTCGAGAGCCAGTAGCGCCCAGCGCCCGCGAAGGCCGCTGGGCGCACGGGCCTCCGGGCTCACGGCTCCCGCGCCGGTGCCGCGGGTAGGATCGCCGCATGGACTGGGAGCTGTGGAACCAGGGGCTGTGGGCCCTCGTGCCGACGATCACGGTCGGAGCCATCTTCTGGTTCGTGATGCGCGCCCTCATCCGCTCGGACCGCAACGAGCGCCGCGCGTACGACCGCATCGAGGCCCGCGAGCGCGAGCGCCGCGGCCTGCCTCCCCGCGACGCCTCCTGACCACCGCCGCCGCGCGGGTGCCTCCCGCGCCCGCTGAGCGGCTCCGCACGACGAACGAGGAGGCGCGGTGCCCGCACCCGACTGGGCTGTGATCCTCCCGATCGCGGCCGTCGTCGTCGAGCTCGTGGTCCGCGTGATCGCCGTGATCGTCGTGCCGCGGAACCGCCGTCCGACCACCGGCCTCGCCTGGCTGATGGCGATCTTCCTCATCCCGTACGTCGGCATCCTGCTGTTCCTCTTCATCGGGAGCTACCGGCTGCCGCGCAAGCGCCGCCGGAAGCAGCAGGAGATCAACCGGTTCATCCTGGAGTCGACCGACGGCATCGACCGCGTCGCCCGGGAGCACCCGTGGCCGCAGTGGCTGGAGTCGGTGGTCACCCTCAACCGAAACCTCGGCGCGATGCCGCTGGTCGGCGGGAACGATGCGCGCCTCCAGGGCGACTACGAGCAGACCATCCGCGCGATGGCCGCCGAGATCGACCGCGCCCGCCGGTACGTGCACTGCGAGTTCTACATCCTCGCCGCCGACTCGACCACCGCGCCCTTCTTCGACGCGCTCGACCGCGCGGTGGCGCGCGGGGTGCGGGTGCGGATCCTCCTCGACCACATCGCGTCGATCCGCGTGCCCGGCTACTACAGCGGCACCCACCGCCGGCTGCGCGCCCTCGAGCGGGCGGGCGCGTCGTGGTCATACATGCTCCCCGTGCGGCCGTGGCGCGGGCAGTACCAGCGGCCGGATTTGCGCAACCACCGCAAGCTGCTGATCGTCGACGGCAACGCGGCCTTCATGGGCTCGCAGAACGTCGTCGACTCCAGCTACAACAAGCGCGGCAACATCCGCCGCGGCCTGCACTGGCACGACCTGATGGTGCGCCTCGAGGGGCCGGTGGTGCAGGGCATCAACGCCATCTTCATCACCGACTGGTACAGCGAGACCGACGAGCTGCTCCTGCGGGAGTCGGAGCCGATGGAGGCGCTGCAGCAGCGCGACACGATCGACTGCCAGGTGGTGCCGAGCGGGCCGGGGTTCGAGGGCGAGAACAACCTGCGCCTGTTCCTGACGCTGCTCTACTCGGCGCAGAAGTCGATCATCATCACCAGCCCGTACTTCGTGCCCGACGAGGCGATGCTCTACGCGATCACCACGGCGACCCGGCGGGGCGTGCACGTGGAGCTCTTCGTCTCCGAGATCGGCGACCAGGCCGTGGTCTACCACGCCCAGCGCTCGTACTACGAGACGCTGCTGACCGCGGGCGTGCGCATCTGGATGTACCGCAAGCCGACCATCCTGCACGCGAAGCACTTCACCATCGACGACGACGTCGCCGTGATCGGCTCGAGCAACATGGACATGCGCTCCTTCACGCTCAACCTCGAGGTCTCGCTGATGGTGCGCGGCTCGGAGTTCGTCGAGGACCTGCGCCAGGTGCAGCAGGACTACCGCGAGCACTCCCGCGAGCTGACCCTCCGCGAGTGGCGGCAGCAGCCGCTCCGCTCGACCCTGCTCGACAACCTGGCGCGGCTCACCTCGGCGCTGCAGTAGCGATCCGCGCCACCGCCCGACGGCGGAGGATGCGCGGCCCCGACTCGTCGCGCAAGTCCCTGTGCGGGCCGCCGCGCCCCGCGTAGCGTCGTAACGTCCTCAGCACCATCCGGTTCCGCCTGCCCGGCGCCGGGTTCGAGAAGGGAACGGACATGACGGCATCCCGTACGACGCGCATCCTCATCCTCGGCGGCGGCTACGTCGGCCTGTACACGGCCTGGGGCCTCGAGAAGAGACGGGGGGAGGCGCCGATCGACGTCACCGTCGTCGAGCCGAACCCCTACATGACCTACCAGCCGCTGCTGCCCGAGGTCGCCGGCGGGCACGTCCAGCCGCGCCACGTCACGGTGCCGCTGGTCTCCGCGCTCAAGCGCACCCGCGTGATCCGCGGTGCGATCACCGGCGTGAGCCTCGCCGAGCGCAGCGCCACCGTCGCCGCGATGGACGGCTCCACCCGCACGCTCGAGTTCGACCAGGTCGTCTTCGCGCTCGGGGCCGTCACCCGCACCTTCCCCACGCCGGGTCTCGCCGAGCACGGCATCGGCTTCAAGACGGTGGAGGAGGCGGCGCACCTGCGCGACCGCGTCATCGAGAACATCGCGAAGGCGGCGCTCACCACCGATCCCGCCGAGCGTCGGCGCCTGCTCACCTTCGTCTTCGTCGGCGGCGGCTACACCGGCGTCGAGGCGCTGAGCGAGCTGCTCGACCTCAGCCGCAGGACGCTCGCCGCGCAGCCCTCCCTCTCGATGGGCGACGTCACCTGGCACCTCGTCGAGGCGTTGGACCGGGTCGCCCCCGAGGTCGGTCCCGAGCTCTCGAGGTGGACGCTCGACCACCTCCGCTCGCGCGGCGTGCACGTGCACCTGAAGACGACGATGCCCTCCTGCGAGGACGGCGTCGTGGAGCTCTCCTCCGGCGAGCGCATCCCGACGGCCACGATCGTGTGGACCGCCGGCGTGAAGCCGAACCCGATCCTCGACGCGACCGACGCGCCCCGCGGGCCGAAGGGCCACGTCATGGCGGATGCGCGCCTGCGGGTCATCCGCGAGGACGGCGAGCCGGTGGGCGGCGCCTGGGCGGCCGGCGACGGCGCGCAGGTGCCGGACCTCACCAGCGAGAAGCAGCCCGCGTACTACCCGCCGAACGCGCAGAACGCGGTCCGGCAGGCCAAGCTCCTGGCGCGCAACATCATCGCCGACCTCACCGGAGGCACCGTGGAGGAGTACCGCCACGCCTCCGTCGGGACCGTCGCCGAGTACGGGATCGGCAAGGGCGCGGGCCTGATCAAGGGCGTGAAGCTGCGCGGCCTCCCCGCCTGGCTCGCGCACCGCGCCTACCACGGAGCGGCGATGCCGACCCTGGACCGCAAGTGGCGGATCATCACGGGCTGGCTCGTCGACGCCGTCACTCCGCGCGACCTCTCGCCGATGAGCGCGCTGCAGGATCCTCGCCGCGCCTTCCGCGAGACGGCCGAGGCCACCGACCGCGAGGCAGCAGCGAAGGCCGCCGCGAAGAAGGAGTCGGACGCGTCCTGACGCGCCGGTGAGAGCGCGGGAGTCGCGGTGGTCGAGCGGGATCATCGCGACTCCCGCGCTCCCGAGTCGTGGGCCCGCCTCGGAGCGCCTCGGCCTGACGGCCCCGGCTCAGGCCCGGCGGCGCGGCTTGAGGCGCACGGTCGGCAGCACGGGCGCGGGGAGCGCGCGTCCGCCGTACCCGTCGACGGTGCCGAACGGTCCCGCGGGATCCGCCCCGGCGATCACGTCGGACTGCCAGCGCTCGCGGGCGGCCGCCACGTCGTCGTGGCAGCGGCCGACGAAGTTCCACCACATCACCAGCTCCTCGGCGAACGGCTCGCCGCCGAGCAGCACCACGCGGGCGCCCGCGTCCCCGGCGGTCAGCACCAGGTGCGAACGGCCGGGCGCCAGGTAGGCGAGGTCCGAGCGCGGGACGTCCGCACCCTCGACCGCCACGGGGCCGGCGTCGACGAGCACGCCGTACTCCCACGACTCCTCGACCGGCAGCTCGACCCGGGCACCCGGCTCGAGGTCGATCTGCGCGGCGACCAGCGGAGTGAAGGTGCTCGCGGGCACCGACGCGCCCAGCATCACTCCGACGAAGACGCGGACCAGCGCGCCGGGCAGCTCCACGGGCACGCCGCGGTGGTGCTCGAAGAACGGATCGACGAGCCGCGCCTCCTCTGGCAGCGCGACCCAGAGCTGCACCCCGTGCAGGACGGGCGCGCCCCCGGTCGAGACCTCCGAGTGCGAGATGCCGCGTCCGGCCGTCATCAGGTTGAGCTCGCCCGGGCGCACCACGGCGAGGCTGCCGACGCTGTCGCGGTGCTCGATCTCGCCCTCGAAGAGCCAGCTCACGGTCTGCAGGCCGGTGTGCGGGTGCGGCGGGACGTCCATCCCGGCCTCCTCGCCGAGCCGCACCGGGCCGTAGTGGTCGGCGAAGCACCATGCGCCGATGGTCGAGCGCGAGCGCTGGGGGAGGGTGCGGCGCACCTCGATCGCGCGCGGACCGCCGAGCGGGACGAGCCGCGCCTCCAGGATCTCGACCGCGCCGGGGTCGCGAGGGACCGGCTCCGCGGCGACGGGGAGCTCGTCGGGATGCTCCTCCAGGTTGCTCATGCGGGAAGTGTATGCCTTCGCATGGACCGGTGGACCGGACCGCCGCCCGCACCCCTCCGGATCGCGTGCACGCCCAGGGCGAACAGGCCTGCTCACCGGGGGGAGCGCTGGTTACAGTCGACGTATCGGAGCCCACCCCTGCGGGTTCTGTAGGGAGTGACAGCATGTTCGAGAGATTCACCGATCGCGCGCGGCGCGTCGTCGTCCTGGCCCAGGAAGAGGCCAAGATGCTCAATCACAACTACATCGGCACGGAGCACATCCTGCTCGGCCTGATCCACGAGGGCGAGGGAGTGGCCGCGAAGGCGCTCGAGTCCCTCGGGATCTCGCTCGACGCTGTGCGCGAGCAGGTGCAGGACATCATCGGCCAGGGGCAGCAGCAGCCGACCGGCCACATCCCCTTCACGCCTCGGGCGAAGAAGGTCCTCGAGCTGTCCCTGCGCGAAGCGCTGCAGCTCGGCCACAACTACATCGGGACCGAGCACATCCTGCTCGGCCTCATCCGCGAGGGCGAGGGCGTCGCCGCTCAGGTGCTGGTCAAGCTCGGTGCCGACCTGAACCGCGTGCGCCAGCAGGTCATCCAGCTGCTCTCCGGCTACCAGGGCAAGGAGCAGGTCGCCGTGGGCGGTGAGCAGCAGCAGCCTCAGGGGGGATCGCAGATCCTCGACCAGTTCGGACGCAACCTCACCCAGGCGGCGCGCGACAACAAGCTCGACCCGGTCATCGGGCGCGAGAAGGAGATCGAGCGGGTCATGCAGATCCTCTCCCGCCGCTCCAAGAACAACCCCGTCCTGATCGGCGAGCCCGGCGTCGGCAAGACCGCCGTCGTCGAGGGCCTCGCCCAGGCGATCGTGCGCGGCGACGTGCCCGAGACGCTGAAGGACAAGCAGCTCTACACGCTCGACCTCGGCTCGCTCATCGCCGGATCCCGCTACCGCGGTGACTTCGAGGAGCGCCTGAAGAAGGTCACGAAGGAGATCCGCACCCGCGGCGACATCATCACCTTCATCGACGAGATCCACACCCTCGTCGGCGCAGGGGCCGCTGAGGGCGCGATCGACGCCGCCTCGATCCTCAAGCCGCTGCTCGCCCGCGGCGAGCTGCAGACCATCGGCGCGACCACGCTCGACGAGTACCGCAAGCACTTCGAGAAGGACGCCGCTCTCGAGCGCCGCTTCCAGCCGATCCAGGTCGCGGAGCCGTCGCTGCCCCACACGATCAACATCCTCAAGGGGCTGCGCGACCGCTACGAGGCGCACCACAAGGTGTCCATCACCGACGGCGCGATCGTCTCGGCGGCCAACCTGGCCGACCGCTACATCAGCGACCGCTTCCTCCCCGACAAGGCGATCGACCTGATCGACGAGGCCGGCGCACGCCTGCGCCTCTCGATCCTCTCGGCGCCGCCGGAGCTGCGCGACTTCGACGACCGCATCGCCGTGGTCCGCTCCGCCAAGGAGGCCGCGATCGAGGACCAGGACTTCGAGAAGGCCGCGTCGCTCCGCGACGAGGAGAAGCAGCTGCTCGGTGAGCGCCTGCGCCTCGAGAAGCAGTGGAAGTCGGGCGACGTCAAGGCCACCGGCGTGGTCGACGAGGGCCTGATCGCCGAGGTCCTCGCCCAGGCGACGGGCATCCCGGTCTTCAAGCTCACGGAAGAGGAGTCCTCGCGGCTCGTCTTCATGGAGAAGGCCCTGCACCAGCGCGTCATCGGTCAGGAGGAGGCCATCGCGGCCCTCTCGCGGACGATCCGCCGCACCCGCGCGGGCCTCAAGGACCCCAAGCGCCCCTCGGGCTCGTTCATCTTCGCCGGCCCCACGGGCGTCGGGAAGACCGAGCTGGCCAAGGCGCTCGCCGAGTTCCTCTTCGACGACGAGAACGCGATGATCTCGCTCGACATGTCGGAGTACGGCGAGAAGCACACCGTCTCGCGGCTGTTCGGCGCCCCTCCCGGGTTCGTCGGCTTCGAGGAGGGCGGCCAGCTCACCGAGAAGGTGCGCCGCAAGCCGTTCAGCGTGGTCCTCTTCGACGAGATCGAGAAGGCGCACCCGGACATCTTCAACTCGCTCCTCCAGATCCTGGAGGAGGGTCGACTGACCGACGGCCAGGGCCGTGTCGTCGACTTCAAGAACACCGTCATCATCATGACCACCAACCTCGGTGCTCGTGACATCGCCGGTGGTCCCGTCGGGTTCCAGATCGAGGGCGACAACGCCACCGGCTACGACCGCATGCGCGGCAAGGTCAACGAGGAGCTCAAGAAGCACTTCAAGCCCGAGTTCCTCAACCGCGTGGACGACGTCATCGTCTTCCCGCAGCTGTCGAAGCCCGAGCTGCTCCAGATCGTCGACCTCTTCATCAAGCGCCTGGGCGACCGCCTGCTCGACCGCGACATGACGGTGGAGCTGACGCAGCCGGCCAAGGAGCGCCTGATCGAGGTCGGGTTCGACCCGGCCCTCGGTGCGCGCCCCCTGCGCCGCGCGATCCAGCGCGAGATCGAGGACCAGCTGTCCGAGCGGATCCTGCACGGCGAGCTCGGCGCCGGAGACCACATCCACGTGGACTTCGCCGACAACAAGTTCGTCTTCACCACGACCCCGCGTCTGATCTCGATCAGCGCCGGCGCGTCCACCGGAGCAGCCACGGCCGGCCCGGCGACGCCCGACCTGATGTCGTAGCAGGCTGCCGAACGACCCCGTGCCCGTCCCCTCTCGCGAGGGGGCGGGCACGTCGTCGTCCGGGGGTGCGCGCCTGCTCGCAGGATCCCGCGCCCGGTGCGGCCTAGGCTTGTCGAATGGCCGATTGGAAGTACCCGGTGCGCCGCGCGCGCACGAGCGATGTCCCCTTCATCCAGGAGCTCAGCGAGCCGCTCGTGAACGAGCGCATCCTCCTGGGCAAGGATCGCGTGGTGCTCTACGGCGCCGTGCAGGAGTTCCGCATCGCCGAGGACGGCCACGGGACGGCGATCGGCTGCGGTGCGCTGCATGTGATGTGGGACGACATCGCGGAGGTGCGCACCCTCGCGGTCGCGCAGGACTGGCTCGGGAGGGGCGTGGGCCACCACATCCTGGAGCGCCTCGAGAACGACGCGCGCGAGCTCGGCCTGAAGCGCCTGTTCTGCCTCACCTTCGAGGTCGACTTCTTCGCCCGCCACGGCTTCGAGCCGATCGGCGAGAAGGTCGTCGACCCCGAGGTCTACGCCGAGCTGCTCCGCTCTCCCGACGAGGGAGTCGCCGAGTTCCTCGACCTCGCCCGGGTGAAGCCGAACACGCTGGGCAACACCCGCATGCTGAAGACGCTCTGACCGCCGCCACGTCGTAGCCTGTCCCGGTGACTCCGCCGCCCCGCCGCCTGCCCTCCCGGGTCTACCGGCGACGCCGCGCCGGAGTGCTGCTCGCGCTGGTCGTCATCGTCGCGGGCCTGGCGGTGGTGCTGTCGCTGCTCCCGCGGATGACCGGCTCCGACGCCGCGTCGAGCCCCACGCCGACCGTCGTGCTGCCGACGCTCTACCCGACCACCTCGCCCGGTGCGACGCCCGGCGCCGCACCCGCCTGCACGGCCGACTCCGTCGCCGTCACCGCGGTCACGGACGCCACGAGCTACGCGCCCGGCGAGGATCCGCAGCTCTCGCTCTCGCTGGCCAACATCTCGAGCACCGACTGCGTGATCGACGCGGGCACGAGCAAGCAGGTCTTCACGATCACGAGCGGCTCCGAGCAGATCTGGACCTCGACCGACTGCCAGACCGGGGCGGCCGATCTGCCGGTGCTCCTCCAGGCGGGCCGCTCGGTGATGGGCAGCGCGCTGACGTGGGACCGCACCCGCTCCTCCGCCGACACCTGCTCCGGCGGTCGCGAGGCGGTCGAGGCGGGCGGCGCCGCCTACAACCTGTCGGTGTCGGTCGCCGGCATCCCCTCGGGCTCGCCCACGCAGTTCCTGCTCCAGTAGTCCGCCCGGGGGACGTGCCGGGCGTGCGTCGGCGCGTAGCATCGCAGGCATGTGGGGGCTGCTCGGCACGATCCTGTCCGCCTCGACCGGCCGGGCGGGGGTGGTCGCGCGGCGAGCGGCGGCTGCGGCCCTCGCGGTCCCGCTGCTGGTCGGCGGAGCGGCGGCGCACGCCGTGGCGGCTCCGCAGCCCGTGGCGGCTCCGCAGCCCGTCGCGGGTGTCGTGCGCGCGGATGTGGACGGCTTCCGGTTCTCGGAGTACTCGGCCGACTTCCGCCTCGACCGCGACGAGGAGGGCCGCTCGACGCTGACCACCGTCGAGACCTTCGTCGCCGAGTTCCCGCCGTCGCAGAACCGCGGCATGCAGCGCGCGATCCCGCTCGACTACGAGGGGCACCCGACCGACGTCGACCTGGTGTCCGTCACCGACGGCGACGGGGAGGCGCGGCCGGTCGACACCGAGCGCGAGGACGGCTTCCTCCTGGTCACCAGCGCGGCGGACGAGTTCGTCAGCGGCAGCCAGACCTACGTCTTCACCTACACGCAGCACAACACGACCCTCCCTGGATCCGGCACGCGCAGCGGCGAGGACGAGTTCTACTGGGACGTCAACGGCACGGGCTGGCGCCAGTCCTTCGACCGCTACGACGTGCGCGTCGAGCTCGCCGGGTCGTTGGCCTCCGCCGCGACGGGGACCGTCAGCTGCTACCGGGGACCGGAGGGCTCGACGACGCCCTGTCCGATCGGCCGCGACGGCGCGGTCGTCACGGCATCGGGGGAGTCGCTGGCTCCGGGGGAGAACGTGACCGTGGCGATCGGCTTCGCTCCCGGGACCTTCACGCCGCGCGACGACCGCTACTTCGCCTCCGGCTGGTCCTGGGTGCAGCTGGGCGGCCTCGCCGCGGTCCTGATCGGCCTCGCGCTCGCCGTGCACCGCCGCAGGACCGTGCTCCGCGACGCTCCCGGCCGCCCGACCGTCGTCGCCGAGTACGACCCGCCCGCGGAGGGGCTGTTCCTCTCCGCCGCGCTGCTGCGGAAGACGTCGAAGGCCCCCGCGGCCGGACTCCTGGACGCCGCCGTCCGCGGTCTCGTGCGCATCGAGGAGACGGGGGAGGGGCGGAAGCAGGAGTACGCCGTGCGGGTGCTCGACCCTGCGACGACGCCGACGCGTCGCGCGGGACGCCCGCGGCCCCTCGCCTCCGACGACCGCGAGTTCCTCGACATCGCCCTCGGCCGCGTGCCGGGGACGGTGCGTGAGCTCTCCGGCAAGGACAAGGAGTTCGGCAAGGCCGTCGGACAGTTCCGGACCGCGCTGGGCAACCGGGTGACCGAGGCGGGACTGAAGAAGGCCGGGACGATCGGCGGCAGCGTGCTCGTGATCGTCCCGCTGCTGCTGGGTGTCATGGCTGCCTTCCTGGGCGCGATCCTCCTGATGACCCGCTCCTTCGGCGGAGCGCTCCCGCTCGTGCTGATGCTGGTCGCGATCGTCGCGGCCGTCGTGGGGACGATCCTGGTCTCGAGGGTGCCGCTGACGGCCGCGGGCGCTGAGCTGCGCGACCATCTGCGCGGACTCGAGCTGTACATCCGCCTGGCCGAGGCCGACCGGATCGCGATGCTGCAGTCGCCCCGCGGGGCGGATCGGCGCACGGTCGGACCGGTCGAGGTGGTCGAGGTGACGGAGCGCCTGCTGCCGTGGGCCGTGCTCTTCGGTCTCGAGAAGGAGTGGTCGGCGGAGCTCGCGTCGGCCTACGAGCGCACCGGCGAGGAGCCGGTCTGGTACTCCGGACCGAACGGCTTCCACGCGGCGGCCTTCGCCGGCAGCGTGTCCTCGTTCTCGTCGTCGACGTCGAGCTACGTCGGATCCTCGTCGAGCTCCTCGAGCGGCGGCGCGGGCGGCGGTGGCAGCTCGGGCGGGGGCGGCGGAGGCCAACGACCCGGCGAGCTCGACGCGCACGTCGTAGCGGTCGAAGGACTG
>NZ_PSTO01000042.1:0-27770 GCF_002930975.1 Rathayibacter sp. AY1A3
CCCTTCGAAGGATCGCCGTGCCCGCCACTCGCACCCCCCTCCGCCTGACCGCCGTCGCCTCGCTCGGCCTCGCCGCGCTGCTGCTCACCGCCTGCTCGGGAGGAGCCGACGCCGGCTCCGAGGGCACGTCCGAGAGCAGCGCCGCCGAGAGCGGCGAGGGCTTCCCCGTCACCGTCGACCACGCCTTCGGCAGCACCACCGTCGAGTCGGCCGACCGGGTCGTCGCGACGAGCTGGACCAACCAGGACGTGGCGCTCGCGCTGGGTGTGACCCCGGTCGGCTTCACCCGCGCCTCCTACGGCGACGAGGACGGCGACGGCCTGCTGGTGTGGACGAAGGAGGCGCTCGACGCCTCCGGCGCCGAGACCCCGACCCTGTTCGACGAGACCGACGGCGTGCCCTTCGAGGCGATCTCGGACCTCAGCCCGACCGTGATCCTCTCGGCCTACTCCGGCATCACCCGGCAGGACTACGACACCCTCAGCCAGATCGCCCCCACCGTCGCCTACCCGGGCCTGCCCTGGGGCACGACCTGGCAGGACTCCGCGAAGCTCGACGGCGCCGCGCTGGGCCTCGAGGACGAGGCCGTCGCGAAGGTCGGCGAGATCGAGAGCGACATCACGCAGACCACCGCGTCCTACCCGCAGCTCGCGGGCACCACGTTCATGTACGGCTGGTACGACCCGACCGACGCGAGCACCTTCACCTACTACACGCCGAACGACGCGCGCGTGAAGTTCGTCGAGGACCTCGGACTCGACGTCGCCCCGAGCGTCGCCGAGCTCTCCGGCGACTCGGAGGCGTTCAGCGGCACCATCAGCTCCGAGAACGCCGACCAGCTCGACGCCGACGTGCTCGTCGTCTACGGCGACGACACGACCCTCGCCGCGCTGCAGGCCGACCCGCTGCTCTCCAAGATCCCGGCCGTCGAGCGCGGCTCCGTCTACGTGCTGGAGGACGGCTCGTCCGCCGCCATGGCCACCTCGTCGCCGAACCTGCTCAGCATCCCGTGGGTGCTCGACGAGTACACCGCCGGCCTCGCCGCGGCCGCCGACAAGGTGTCGTGACCCGCACCGCACCCACCCGGAAGACGAGGGCGACCGCGCTGGCGGTCGCCCTCGTCGCGCTGGCCGTCGCCTCGGTCCTCTCGCTCGTGTACGGCTCCCGCGAGATCCCGCTCGGCGAGGTCTGGCCGGCGCTGACCTCGCCCGATCCGGCGTCCATCGTCGACGCGGCGGTGCAGGGGCGGGTGCCGCGGACGGTCCTCGCGATCCTGGTCGGCGCCGCGCTCGGGCTCGCCGGAGCCGTGATGCAGGGCCTGACCCGCAACCCGCTCGCCGATCCGGGCATCCTCGGCCTCAACTCGGGCGCCTCGCTCGCGGTCGTGCTCGGGATCGCCGGGGTCGGCGCGACGAGCCTGCCGCAGTTCATCTGGCTCGCGTTCCTCGGAGCCGCCGCCGCCGGGGCGTTCGTCTACGCGGTCGCCTCGCTCGGCCGCGAGGGCGCCACTCCGCTGAAGCTCGCCCTCGCCGGAGCCGCCACCGCCGCCGCGCTCACCTCCCTCATCAGCGCGGTCCTGCTCACCCAGGAGACCACGCTGAACCGCTTCCGCTTCTGGCAGGTCGGCGGAGTCGGCGGCGCCGAGACCGCGAGCATCCTGCAGGTCCTCCCGTTCCTCGCGGTCGGCGCGGTGCTGGCCCTCTCCAGCGCGCGAGGGCTCGACGCCCTGGCGCTCGGCGACGACCTGGCGACCGGCCTCGGCCGGCGCGTGGGGCGCATCCGCCTGGTCGCGGGGCTCGCGGCCGTGCTGCTCTGCGGCGCCGCGACCGCGATCGCCGGACCGATCGGATTCATCGGCCTGGTCGTCCCGCACCTCGCCCGCCGCGTCACCGGCCCCGCGCACGCCTGGCTGCTGCCCTCCTCCGCTCTGCTCGGCGCCCTGCTGCTGCTCGTCGCCGACGTGGTCGGCCGCGTGGTCGCCCGGCCGAGCGACGTCGAGGTGGGCATCGTGACCGCGCTGATCGGCGCCCCGGTGCTCATCGCGATCGTGCGCCGCTCGAAGGTGCGGGCGCTGTGAGGACCGCGGAGGCGCCCGCCGCGGTCGGCATCGCGGCCGGCCGCACGCTGCGCCGTCGGCGCACGGTCATCGGCTGCGCGGTCCTCGCGGTGCTCGCGCTGGCGCTCGTCGTCGTCTCGCTCACGGTCGGCAGCACGGTCTACTCGGTGCCGCAGGTCGTCCGCGTGATCCTCGGCGAGACCGTGCCGGGCGCCTCCTTCACCGTGGGCACGCTGCGGCTGCCGCGCACCATCACGGCCGTCCTGGTGGGCGTGGGCTTCGGGACGGGCGGCGTGATCTTCCAGACGATGCTGCGCAACGCCCTCGCCAGCCCCGACATCATCGGCATCACCTCGGGGGCGAGCGCGGCGGCCGTCGTCGCGATCGCGTTCTTCGGGCTCTCGGGAGGCGCAGTCTCGGTGATCGCAGTCGCGGCCGGGCTCGCGACGGCCCTGATCATCGCCGGGCTGGCCGAGGGCGGCGGAGTGATCGGGGCGCGGCTGATCCTCATCGGCATCGGCGTCGCGGCGATGTTCCAGAGCGTGATCGCCTACGTGCAGACCCGCGCCGACTTCGAGGACGTCCAGGAGTCGCTGCGCTGGCTGACCGGCAGCCTCAACTCGGCCGCCTGGCCCTCCGTCCCGCCGCTCGCGCTGACGATGCTCGTGCTGGTGCCGCTGGCGCTGCTGCTCTCGGGCCGGCTCGGCGTGCTGCAGCTCGGCGACGAGTCGGCGACCGCGCTCGGGCTCGACGTGCGGCGCAGCCGGCTGGCCCTGCTCGCGGTCGGAGTCGGCCTCGTGGCCGTCGCGACCGCCGCCACCGGCCCGATCGCGTTCGTCGCCTTCGTCTCGGGGCCGATCGCGCGGCGGATCCTGCCGAGCGCGCGCACGCTGCTGATCCCCTCCGCCCTGGTCGGCGCGGTCGTGGTGCTCGCCGCCGACCTGCTCGCCCAGTACGTCGTCGGCGCGCTGTTCTCGGGCGCGCGCTTCCCGGTCGGCGTCGTCACCGGCGCCCTCGGCGCGCCCTTCCTGCTCTGGCTCCTCGCCCGCCGCAACCGCTCCGGAGGCTCCCTGTGACCGACGCCCCGCCCACCCTCGCCGCCGACGCGGTCACCCTCGCCTACGACGAGCGCGTGGTGGTCGACGGGCTCTCGCTCGCCGTGCCGCCCGGCCGGATCACGGTGATCGTCGGCGCGAACGCCTGCGGCAAGTCGACGCTCCTGCGCGCGATGGCGCGGCTGATCACCCCGCGCTCGGGGAGCGTCCTGCTCGACGGGCGCGCGATCCACCGGCTCCCGACGCGCCAGGTCGCGCAGCAGGTGGGGCTGCTGCCGCAGACCCCGATCGCGCCGGAGGGGATCGCCGTCTCGGACCTGGTCGCCCGGGGCCGCTACCCGCACCGGGGCCTGTTCGGCCGCGGCTCCGGATCGGACGACGACGCGATCGTCGAGGAGGCGCTGCGCGACACCGGCACGCTCGAGCTCGCCGACCGCCCCGTGGACGAGCTCTCGGGCGGGCAGCGCCAGCGGGTGTGGATCGCGATGGCCCTCGCCCAGCGGACCGACGTGCTCCTCCTGGACGAGCCCACGACCTACCTCGACGTGTCGCACCAGGTCGAGGTGCTCGACCTGCTCACCGACCTCAACCGCTCGCGCGGGACGACGATCGTGATCGTGCTGCACGACCTCAACCTCGCCGCCCGCTACGCCGACCACCTCGTCGCCGTGCGCGACGGCGCCCTGTACGCCTCGGGCACGCCCGCCGAGGTGGTGACGCCGGAGACGGTGCGCGCGGTGTTCGGGATGGAGTCGCGCGTGATCGAGGACCCGGTCTCGCGGACGCCGCTGGTGCTGCCGATCGGGCGCCACCACTCGGGCTGAGCCCGGCCGTTCAGGGCCGAGCGGTCAGGGCCGGCCGGTCAGGCCGGGGCCGCGGCCAGGGAGGCGCCGTCGACGAGCGTGCAGCGGAGGAGCTGCTGCTCCCGTCGCGCGGGGTCGCCCTCGATGAGGATCTGCACGGCGCGGCGGCCCATGTCGCGCCGGGGCAGCTCGAAGCCGGCCTGCCAGCCGGTGCGGTCGGCCGATCCGGAGAGCGACACCAGCGACAGGTCGCCCGGCACCGCCACCCCCTCGGCCTCGGCGGCCTCCTGCAGGAGGACGAACTGCTCCTCCTGCTCGGCGAGGACGACCGTGACGCCCTCGGTGGCGATCCGGCGGATCCACTCCCGCGGCGACGCCTCCGGCCCCGGGACGAGGTGGAGGAAGCCGTCGCCGAGCTCGGCCCGCGCGCCGGCCATGCGGTCGGTGTACGACTCGACGCCCTCGCCGTGGCCGGCGTAGGCGAAGCGGGTGTGGCCGAGGGCGCGCGCGCAGGAGATCAGCTCGCGGACGATCGACGCGTAGTCGGCGGCCACGTAGGGCACGGGCCCGCCGGCGTCGTCGCGGCGGCCGATGCTGACGAAGGAGAAGCCGCTCGCGTTGAGGAACTCGAGCTCCTCACGGGGCATGTGCTGCCCGAGGAGGATGCAGGAGTCGGCCAGGCGCAGCCGGGTGGTGCCGCCGCTCAGGCCGCCGCGGCGGCCGCCGACGCGGCCGCTGGTCAGCAGGAGGAGGTCGATGTCGCGGTTCTGCGCCTCCTCCTCGATGCCGGCGAGGAACGGGTGGAAGAAGTCCTCGCGGTCGAGCGGGAACAGGCTCTCGTAGGTGTAGACGCCGATCATGCCGGTGCCGACCTGCTTGAGGCGGCGCGCGATGGGGTCGGCGACGTACCCCGTCTCCTGGATCGCCTTGAGGATCCGCGCCCGCGTCGCCTCCGGAACCCGGGCGAGCTGCTCGCCCTTGTCGTTGAGCACGAACGACACCGTCGTCTGGCTGACTCCCGCGAGACGCGCGATGTCCTTCTGCGTGATCCGCGGCACCCGGACACCTCCGCTTCATCCTGGTAATAGGTATTACGTCTTGACCTCAGGCTACCGATGACGAAGGATCGCCGTACGCCCATCCGGGGCGAGAGAGGGCGGAACGTCGACGATGATGAATCCCGCAGACCCAGACAACCAGACCACGGCCTCCCCGAGGCCCGATCGGCAGCACAAGCCCGATCAGCAGCCCGAGCACGATCCGCAGCGCAGGCCCGACAACTCGCGCCGCCTCTTCCTCGCCGGGGGCGCCGCCGCCCTCGCCGGCGCGGCAGGGGCCGTCGGCGCCGCCACTCCGGCCGCCGCCGCGCCCCCGGCCGACGCTCCCGGGCAGAAGAAGCGCCTGAGCGTCACCGAGGGGCCGATCTCACCGCTCGACAAGGAGTTCCGCTGGGACGACCGCGCCGGCGCAGACAACACCCGCGCGGTGCAGGCGGCCATCGACAAGGCGATGACCGCTCCGGGCGGCGAGGTGTCGCTGCCCGCCGGCGAGATCCGGGTGACGGGCCTCGCGGTCGACTACCGCGGCTACCCGGTGCAGCCCGAGAACGGGCCGCCCTACGGCTACGCCGGGCCGAAGATCGTCGGCGCCGGCATGCGCCAGACGAGGATCGTCCAGATCGAGGGCTCGACCCGCGACATCTTCACCGTCTCCGGCCAGACCGGCGACGCGGCCGGCCCCGCCAACAACAACAAGGCCACCGGCGTCGTCCTCGCCGACTTCGAGATGACGGGCACGCCCTCCGGCGGCCACGGGATGTCGCTGCGCTCGCTGGTCAACTGCGAGTTCCGCAACCTGTGGATCCAGAAGACCGGCAAGTCGGGCATCTTCCGCGAGCGCGCCACCTTCGTCTCGGGCGTCGACGACGAGTACTCGTACGCCAACTCCTGGAACAAGATCAAGATCGTCGCCCCCGCCGGCTGGGGCGTGGAGGACTCGGGCAAGGCCTCCATCGGCGGCTCGATGACCAACGTCGAGGCGATCAGCCCCGGCCTCGGCGGCTTCCTCCTCGCGCCGACGAACATGACGCTGCTCGACTGCCAGGCCATCGGCGGCACGGTCGGCCTCCGGTCGATCCGCAACGAGAACCGGCGCTCGGTCAACTCCGGCCTGACCCTGATCAACTTCCGCTCGGAGGGCTCCCGCGACGGCTGGGAGGTGCTGGTCGAGGCCGGCACGAGCCACATGATCGTGAACCCGAACTTCTTCCCGACCTCGGGCGCGAACTGCCTCGGCGTCGGCCTGACGAACGGCGGAGCGGACTTCGAGGTGCGCAACCTCACCGTCCTCGGCGGCTTCTACGGGCTCAGCCTCGGCCGCTTCCCGCAGCAGAAGGCGATCGTGCTGGGCAGCGACTCCTCGCAGACGCGCCTCGTGAACCCGTTCATCGAGCGCGGCGCCGCGGGAGTGGACGAGGGCTCGCTGATCGTCGACGACGGACGCCTGACCTCGTTCGAGCTCGGCCGCGGCCGGGTGGAGCGCGCGGCCGGCTACACCACGGTCGCCCGCGCCCCCGAGACCATCCCGACCCCTCCGGCCGGGCAGGTCAACGAGGGCTGGGAGCGCTCCGGCGACACCTGGCGGAAGGTGGCCGTCTTCCCCGACGGGCACCGCGTCGTCATCGCCTCCTGACCCCGGGCGGCGGCGCCCTCCGCGCCGCCGCCCTCCCCCACTGCACACGGAACGAGCACCAGAACGCATGCATGACGACAGCACCCGCATCGAAGCCCGCATCGCCCGCTTCCGCGCCGAGAGCCTCCGGCCGGCTATCCACCGGGCGGTCGAGCCGCTCGGGATCGAGTCGTGGACCGCTCCGGGCGAGCCGGTCCCCTTCGACCAGGCGCGGGCCGCGTCCTACGCGCCCGCCCGCATCGGGGAGCCGTGGGGTGCCCCGTGGGGCACCGTGTGGTTCCACGTGCGCGGCGAGATCCCCGCCTCCTGGGTCGGCGTCGACGGCTGCGAGCCCGAGCTCGTCGTCGACCTCGGCTACACCGGCGCCCAGTCCGGCTTCGAGGCGGAGGGGCTCGTCTTCACCGCGACCGGCACGGTCGTGAAGGCCGTCGAGCCGTTCAACCAGTCGGTCCCGCTCGACCGGCTGCCCGACCGCGAGGCGGGCGACCGCACGGTCGAGCTCTACATCGAGGCCGCCGCCAACCCGAACATCACCGGTGACTGGTCCTTCACCCCCACGGCGCTCGGCGGCCGCCCCGCCGACGGCGCCCTGCCGTCCGACCCGCTCTACCGCCTCCGCCGTCTCGAGCTCGGACTGCTCGACCGGGAGGTCTGGGAGCTGGAGCAGGACATGGCCGTGCTCGTCGGGCTGATCGGGCAGCTGCCCGAGTCCTCCCAGCGCCGCGCCGAGATCGTGCGCGCCCTCGACCGCGCCGTCGACGTCCTCGATCCGGACGACGTGTCCGGCACCGCCGCCGCCGGCCGGGAGGCGCTGCGGACGGTCCTCGAGCGCCCCGCCTCGGCCAGCGCGCACCACCTGCACGCCGTCGGCCACGCCCACATCGACTCCGCGTGGCTCTGGCCCGCCCGTGAGACCGCCCGCAAGGTGGCCCGCACCTTCTCGAACGTCTGCGATCTGATCGAGCGCGAGGAGGGCTTCGTCTTCGCCGCCTCCTCCGCGCAGCAGTACGCGTGGCTGAAGCGCGACCACCCGGAGCTGTTCGAGCGCGTCCGCGGCCACGTGCTCGCGGGCCGCTTCGTGCCGGTCGGCGGGATGTGGGTCGAGTCGGACACGAACATGCCCGGCGGCGAGGCGCTCGTGCGCCAGCTGCTCGAGGGCAAGCGCTTCTTCCTCGACGAGTTCGGGATCGACACGGAGGAGGTCTGGCTCCCGGACTCCTTCGGCTACTCCGCCGCGCTGCCGCAGATCATCGCCGGAGCGGGCGGGCGCTGGTTCCTCACGCAGAAGATCTCGTGGAACGAGACCAACACGATGCCCCACCACACCTTCTGGTGGGAGGGCATCGACGGCACCCGCGTGTTCACGCACTTCCCGCCCGTCGACCTCTACAACTCCGACCTCTCCGGCGAGGACCTCGCCCGCGCCGAGCGCCAGTACGCCGAGAAGGGCAGCGGCACCATGTCGCTCGTGCCCTTCGGCTACGGCGACGGCGGAGGAGGCCCCAACCGCGAGATGATCGCGGCCGCCCGCCGCACGCGCAGCCTCGAGGGCTCGCCGACCGTCGAGCTGTCCACGCCCCGCCGCTTCTTCGAGGAGGCGCAGGCCGAGTACCCGGACGCGCCCACCTGGTCGGGCGAGCTCTACCTCGAGTTCCACCGCGGCACCTACACGTCGCAGGCGCGCACCAAGCAGGGCAACCGCCGCAGCGAGCACCTGCTCCGCGAGATCGAGCTGTGGGCGACCACGGCCCTCGTCCGCGCCGGGGTCCCGTACCCGGCCGACGAGCTGCGCGAGATGTGGCGGACGGTCCTCCTGCAGCAGTTCCACGACATCCTGCCCGGCACCTCCATCGCCTGGGTGCACCGCGAGGCGGAGGAGAACTACGCCCGCATCGCGCAGCGGATCGAGGAGATGATCGCCGAGGCAGTCCGGGCCCTCGCCGGCGAGGGCTCCGCGGAGCTGCTGGTGAACTCCTCCCCCTTCCCCGTCGGGGGCGTGCCGGCGCTCGGCGCGGCCGCGGCCGACCCCGCCGCGGAGCACTCGGCCCCGACGCTCCGCTCCGACGGCGACGCCCACGTCCTCGACAACGGGCTCGTCCGGGTGCGGATCGGCGCCTCCGGGCTCCTCGAGTCGGTCGTGGACCTCGCGAGCGGCCGGGAGGTCGTGCCCGCCGGCGCCGCCGCGGGGCTCCTCCAGCTCCACCGCGACACCCCGAACAAGTGGGACGCCTGGGACCTCGACGACAACTACCGCCGCACGGTGGAGGACCTCGTCGGCGTCGACGCGGTCCGCGCCGGCACCGTGAGCGACCCGCTCGGCCGCGAGGTGCCGGCGGTCGTGATCACCCGCTCGTTCGGCGGCTCCACGGTCGTGCAGACCGTCTCGCTGCAGATCGGCCGGGCGGCCGTCGACCTCGGCCTCGACATCGACTGGCACGAGCGCCGCAAGCTGCTCAAGCTCGCCTTCCCGCTCGACCTGCTCTCGGACCGGGCGACGTCCGAGATCCAGTTCGGCCACGTGCACCGCCCGACCCACGTGAACACGACGTGGGACGCCGCCCGCTTCGAGACCGTCGCGCACCGCTGGGTGCACGTCGGCGAGCCGGGCTTCGGCGTCGCGGTCGTCAACGACTCCACCTACGGGCACGACATCACCCGCGACCGCGCCGCGGCCGGCACCCCGACGACCACGGTCCGGCTCTCGCTCCTGCGCGCGCCGCTGTTCCCCGACCCGGACGCCGACCAGGGCCGCCACCGCCTCGCCGTCTCGCTCGTGGTCGGGGCCGAGCTGCCCGACGCCGTCGAGGCCGGCTACGCGCTGAACACCCCGGTCCGCAGGCTCACCGGCGCCGCGCCCGTCGCTCCCCTGGTGTCGATCGACGACCCCTCGGTGATCATCGAGGCCGTGAAGGCGGCGGACGACGGGAGCGGCGACGTGATCGTGCGGCTCTACGAGTCGCTCGGCCGCCGCGCCGCAGCGACCCTCCGCGCCGCTTTCGCCGTCCGGGCGGTCACCCGCACCGACCTGATGGAGCGCCCGACCGAGCAGGTCCGCATCGAGAGCTCCGTCGAGGCGGAGTCGGCCGACGTGCGCCTCGAGCTGCGTCCGTTCGAGATCGCGACGGTGCGCCTGGCGCGCTGAGCGCGAGGGGACGCGGGGCGGGAGCAGGCCGGGCCGGCTTGCTCCTGCCCCTGCGTCATGTGGTCTGCTCGATGCACACCGTCCCGATCGGAGAGGTCCCCCATGCAGTCGTTCCCCGCCCCGCCCCGCCAGGTGCAGATCGGCGACGCCGCCGCGTTCGCCGGCGTCACTCCGCGGGCGATCCGCCACTACCACCGGCTCGGCCTGCTTCCCGAGCGCGAGCGGGGCGGAGACGGTCGTCGGCGCTACGGCTACGACGACATCATCCGGCTGCTCTGGATCCGCCGCCTGGCCGACGCCGGGGTCGCGCTCGAGGACATCCGGGACGCCTTCGCCGTCGCAGCCCCGGCCGGCGCCGAGGACAGCGCCGACCGCGAGGACGAGGTCGCGGGCGTCCTCGCGCGGCTGGACGCCGCGCTCGCCGCGCAGGAGGAGGAGCTGCAGCGGAAGCGGGCCTCGGTCCGGCGCATGCGGACCCTCGGCGGCCGGCTGGGGCTGCTCGACGACATCGTCTCGCGCCGCCTCGAGGGCGCACCCGAGGGCTCGCTGCGCCAGGCCGACCTCGACACCCTGCTGGTCACCGAGCGGATGTTCGGCCCGCTGGGCGCCGTCTCCCAGGCCGGCCGCTTCGTCGTCCTCGCCGCCGATCCGGCGCTGCGGGCGGAGGCCGACCGCGTCGACGCCGCCGAGGAGGCCCTCGACGACACGGTCGCCGAGGACGACCCCCGGGTGGAGCAGGTGGCGCGGGAGCGGCACGCCTTCGAGGCCCGGCTGATGCGCGTCGTCGAGGAGTCCGGTCAGCTCGAGGAGGACGAGGCGATCTTCGACGCGTGGGACGAGGCGCACCCGCCCGAGGACCCCGCGCCGGCCCCCGATCCCGCACAGGGCTCCCGCGCCCGGAGCGCCGGCGAGATCATCCGGAGCCTGCCCTACGACGTCTCGCCGGCCCGCCTGCGTGCCATGGACCTGGCGATGCGGCTCGGGATGGAGGAGGCGCCGGCGTCCTGAACGGGGCCGGCGCCCCGCCTCTAGCCGACCGGTACCGACTCGCTGACCACGGCCGTGTTGCCCTGCGCGTCCTTGACGACGACCGAGACGTACAGCTCGGCCGCGGCGAAGGCGCCGGGCAGGCGGTACTTCGCCGTGTCGAGGGTCGCGCTCCACTCGGCCGGTCCCCCGTCGACGGCGATCTTCTCCCCGTTCACGGACACCCGCACGCTGTCGAGCTCGCTGGCGTCCGTCGCCGTGCCGGAGAGCTGCAGGGCACCGTCGACGAGCGCGGCCTCGAGTGCCGCCTCGGGCGCGTCCGACTCGGACCGCCGCTCCGGCTCGGGGAAGGGGGAGGCCGCGAGGTCGACGGTCTCCCCGGCGAGCGCCGGGGTGCGGGTGGGCGCCTCGCGGTTGTGCGTGCCCGCCTCGTAGGCGTACGCGTAGCCGAGGAGCGCGGCGTCGTCGTACGCGGGACCGGCGATCGTGAGGTTGACCGGCATGTGCGTGTCGTCCATCAGCCCCATCGGCACCGAGACCGTCGGGATCCCCAGCATCCGGAGGGTGTAGTTCATGTTCGAGAAGTAGTTGCCGTTCTGATCGGCCACCGTGTTGGCCTCGCGGTCGACGTCCGCGTCCGCCTCTCCGATGTCCGAGTTCGCCGGGAAGACGATCCCGTCGAGCCCCTCCGCGTCGAGCCACTCCTCGAAGTCGACCTTCCGGGTGTCCTCGAGCCCCTGGAGCGACTCCTGCAGTCCGTCGACCTCGGACCACTCCGCCGGCACGCCGTCCGCCACCGCGGCGGGGTAGGCGTCCATGTAGCCGCCGTAGCTGACACCGTCCTGCTCCGCGAGGGATCCCGGCGGGTTGGGGAACACCTTCGAGGTGTCGACCTGGGTCCACGACGTCAGCTCCGGGTCGCCGACGGCCTTGAGGAACTTCTCGGCCGCGTAGGGGTTGATGCGGCTGAACTCGATCTCCCCGAAGTCCGCGGGCATCAGGCCGCGGGACTCGGGCGAGACCGCCCCCACCCGGTCCAGGTCCTGATTGTGCTGGACGGGCAGGTCGACCTCCACGACCTCAGCGCCGAGGGCGCGCAGGTCGTCCGCCGCCTCGTCCCAGCTCGCCTTGATGGACGGCCGGATCCGGATCGGGTTCGACCCTCCGAGGTCCTCGCCGATGTACATCTTCGGCACGCCCAGGCGGACGCCCTCGAGCGCACCCTCGTCGGCCAGGCTCGTGAAGTCGTCGGGGCGCACGTCCTCGACGGACGGCAGATCGACGGCGGTCTGGTCGCGCCAGAAGTCGTTCTCCGTGTTCTCGTCCTCGACCACGATCGTGTTGAGCAGCGTGAGCATGTCGTCGACCGTGCGGGTGTGCGGCACGACGACGTCGCGCACCGGGAACAGCGGCCAGTTGCCGCGGATCGAGATCATCCCGCGGGAGGGCGTGTAGGCGATGAGCCCGCTGTTCGACGCGGGGGAGCGCCCGGAGGAGACCGTCTCCTCGCCCATGCCGAACATCGCGAAGTTCGCGGCGGTGGACGTCCCGGAGCCGTTGGAGGAGCCGGAGAACCAGGCGGCGGGCAGGAAGTCGGCGTTGTAGGGGCTCTCGGCGCGGCCGTACACGCCGCGCTGCATCCCGCCGCCGGCCATCGGCGGCATGTTCGTCTTGCCGATCAGCACGCCTCCCGCCTCACGGATCTTCTCGACCGTGAAGGCGTCGCTCGCCGCGGTGAGATCGGCGAAGGCGGGAGAGCCCGAGGCGACGGTGAGCCCCTCGACCATGTAGCTGTCCTTGACCGTGTACGGGATGCCGTCCAGCGGGCCGAGGGTCTCCCCGGCCGCACGGCGCGCATCGGACGCCTCGGCCGCCGCCATCACCCCGGGGTCGAGGACGGGGATCGAGTCGAGCGAGATCCCGTTGACGTCGTAGGCGTGGATCCGATCGAGGTACATCGCCGTCAGCTCGACGCTGGTCAGCGCTCCGGACTCGAGCGCGTGCTGCGCCTGGGCGATGGTCGCCTCCTCGAGGACGAAGAGGTCGGCGCGGGCGCTCGCGGAGTCGTCCGCGGCGTCGGGCGTGCACCCGGCGAGGACCAGCGCGCCGGCGGCGAGTGCTCCCGTCGCGGCGAGCAGCCGTCCGCGACGGCGAAGGGTATTCGGATGCAAGGCAGTTCCTCTCGTAGGCGGGCAGGACGACAGTCGCAGCCCGCCGATTCCGCGCCGTGTCGGTCGTGTTACCCCTGGCGGACAGTTCTCGAGCCGAAGATGTCGGACAGGTTTCCCGCCGTGTTGCCGGGAGATGACGGGTCGCTCCCGAGCCCCGCTCCCGGAGCGGCGGGTACATTCGGAGCGTGCAGGACCAGCGGACGAGCCTTCGTGACGTGGCGCTCGCCGCCGGGGTGTCGGTCGGGACGGCGTCCTCCGCGCTCGCCGGCACCGGACGGGTCAGCGACGCCACGCGCGAGCGGGTCAAGCGCGTCGCGCAGACCCTGGACTACGCGCCGCACGCGGGCGCCCGCAATCTCCGCCGCTCCCGCGCGGGCTCGATCGGGCTCGTGCTGCCCCGGATCGACGCCGAGGACTCCTTCTACCTGGAGTTCGCGATGGGAGCCGCGGAGTGGGCGGCCACCCAGGGGGTCGCGGTCTCGATCATCACCGGCGCGATGCTCGACGACATCCCGCGGCTGCCGGTCGACGCCTTCCTCGTGCCGGACGTCGACGTGGACTCCCCCCGTCTCGCGGAGCTCGTCGCCGATCGGCGCCCGGTGGTCACGGCGGACACCGTCCCCGACGGGGCGCCGACCCCCTCTGCCGTCGTCGCGATCGATCACGGAGCGGGGATCCGGAGCCTCCTCGACCACCTCGTCGAGCGCGGTGCGACGCGCCCGGCGCTGCTCGCTCCGATGACCACGGTGATGTGGGGCCGCCGGCTCTGCGCGGCCTCCGCCTCCTGGTTCGAGGAGCGCTCGATCCCGGACCTGAGCGAGACGCTCCTGCCCGGTTCCTCCGACGAGACGGTCCTCCTGGCGGCTCGGCGACTGGCCGCCGCCGGAGCCGACGCGATCGTGGGCGTGCCGATGGGATCGGCCGAGCCGCTCGTCCGAGCCTTCGCGGAACAGCGGGAGGGGCGCCCGCTGATCGCCGGCTACGTCGACCACGCGGCGCTGAGGGCGGCGGGCGTCACCGCCGTCGACCTGCGCCCGCGGGAGGTCGGTGCCGCGTGCGCCCGCCTCGCGGTCTCGGCGACGAACTCCCCCGGCGCGGTCGCGGCCCCCTCCGTGCTCTCGATCGCCCCGGTCCTGGTCCCGCGCTCGAGCACGCAGCGGTGACCGCGGCGTCCCCGCGTCGCGGCGAGACGCTATGCTCCTGCAAAATCGTTTCGGCAGGGGAGGCACCGTGCTCGACACCGCACTCGCCCGGATCGTGTGGGCGGACGGCTCGGCACTGTCCGTCGTGAGCTCCGACGCCCTCGAGCCGCTCGCGGCCGCCGTCGGCGCGGACGTGGCGTTCGTGCCGGCGCCGTCCGGCACGGCGGGCGAGGGGGCCGCGGGCGGGTGCGACGCCGCCGGGATCGACGCCGTGCTCGCCGGCAGCGGCTGCCGGGTGGCGATCGTCGAGGCCGACGTCGAGCGCTTCCAGGAGGACCCGGCCCGTCGACGCCGCCTGGCGGAGAGGCAGCGCGAGCATCCCGGCAAGGGGCTGTGGCTGGCGGTGACAGGCGTGCACGACTCCGACGCCATCGGCCGCGAGGTCGAGGCGGCCCGCTGGGCGGGCTTCCACACCGTCGGCGCCTCCATCGCCTCCCCCGCCGCCGCCCTGCTCACGTCGTCGATCGCGCAGGAGAGCGACTTCGTCCACATCGACGCGGGGAGGCTCGCTCTCGCCTGCTCCTCCCCGTCCGGCCGGCGGGACGCCCAGGAGCGGGCCGACGAGATCCTGTGGCACCCGTCCCTCCTCGCGATCCTGCGGCTGGCACTGACGGCCTCGGCCGCCGTGCCCACCTTCGTCAGCGTGCCCCCCTCCGCCACGGCATCGTGGCTGGCGGCGCTCTTCGGGACGGGCGCGCGCTGCGTCGCGCTCTCGCGCGCCCAGCAGTCCGAGCTCGAGGCTCTCGCGGTCGACCTCACCGCGGTCGACGCCGCCGCCCTGGCGTCCGCCCTGATCTCCGCGCGCGGAGCAGCCGACGCGCGACGCCGGGTGGACGCGGCGCTGTCCGCCCTCGGCTCCCGGAGCGCGCACGCCGCGACGTCCTGAGACGCGGGGTCACGCCCGTCCGGTCACCCGAGGACCTCTCGCAGCACCTCCAGCGCCCGCTCGCGGTCGCCGACCCCGCCGCCCTCATGCCCGCTGTACGGCCACACGTCGATCGACGTCTCGCCGCCGGAGACGTTGTGGGAGGCGAAGACCGTCGAGGGCGGGCAGATCGGGTCCATCAGGCCGACCGAGCGGTGCACCCGGCAGCCCAGGCGCCGGGAGAAGTGGACGCCGTCGACGTAGGAGAGGGTCCGCTCGACGGCGTCGAGGTCCTCGGGGCGGGTCGCCAGGTAGCGGGCGATCTCCACGTAGGGCGCCTCGTTCGTGACGGTCGTCGCGCGCAGGACGTCGGAGAGGAAGGGCACCAGGGCGATCGCCGCGCGCACCCGGGGGCGCAGCGCCGCCGCGGCGGTCGCGAGCGCTCCGCCCTGGCTGCCGCCGAAGACCGACACGCGGTCCGGGTCCAGCCCGGGGAGCGCCTCCACGGCGTCGACGGCGAGCGCCGCGTCCGCGATCATGCGCCGGTAGTAGTACGTCTCGGGCGACTCGATGCCGCGGGTCGTGACCCCGGGGTACGCGGGTCCGCTGCCGTGGGGGTCGGGGGTGGCTCCGGAGCGGGCGAGGCGGCCGGCTCCCTGGCCTCGCGCGTCGACGACCAGGTGCGCGTACCCGGCGGCGGCGATCCAGAGGTGCTCGATCGGACGGCCCCGTCCGCTGCCGTACCCGGGGTACTCGATCACCACGGGGAGCGGGGCGCCCGGGTCCGCTGCGGGGGTCACCAGCCAGGCGGCGATCGGCTCGCCCGCGAAGCCGGGGAACCGCACGTCCCGCACCCGCACCAGCGGGAGGCCCGCGTCGACCGGCGCGGCGCTCACGGCGGGGCCGCCCTCCCGCCCGAGCGCGAGGGTGGCCCGCCAGAAGGCGTCGAAGTCGTCGGGCTCCGCGACCTCCGCACGGAACTCGCGGAGGGCGGCGAGGGGGCGATCCGTGAACACCGGGTCAGCCTTTCAGACCGGAGTGCGCGAGCCCTTCCACGAACTGCCGCTGAGCGAGGAGGAACACGGCCAGCACGGGCACGACCGTCATCGTCGCCGCAGCGAGCTGCACGTCCCACATCTCCCCGCCGTAGGCGTCGGTGAAGCGGGTGAGCGCCTGGGGCAGGGTGAAGAGCTCGGGTGAGGTCAGGTAGACCGTCGGCTCGAGGTACATGTTCCAGGACCCGAGGAAGGTCAGGATCGCGACGGCCGACAGCGCGGGCTTGGACAGCGGCAGGAAGATGCGCCGCCAGATCCCGAAGCGGCCGAGGCCGTCCAGGCGCGCGGCCTCCTCGAGCTCGCCGGGCATCGCGATGAAGTACTGCCGCATGATGAACGTGCCCAGCACCGCCGGCGCTCCGACCATCGGCACCAGCAGCAGCGGCACGTGGGTGTCGATGAAGCCGAGCTGCCGGAAGATCTGGAACAGCGGGATGATCGTCACCTCCGTCGGCACCAGCAGGCCGGTCAGGACGACGAGGAACACCGCGTTGCGTCCCGGGAACGGGATCCGGGCGAAGGCGTAGCCGGCCAGGCTCGAGACCAGCAGCGTCACCACGGTGACCGTGACCGCGATGTAGAGGCTGTTCCAGTACTGGAGCGCGAACGGCTGGAACCGGAACGCCTCGGCGTAGCCCGCCAGGCTCGGCGAGTCCGGCAGCAGGGTCGGCGGGTTCGAGAAGATCTCGTTCACCGGCTTGAACGACGAGGCGATCATCCAGAACGTCGGCACCGCGAACGGCAGCACGAGCAGGATCAGCGTCACGACGAGCAGGGCGGTCATGAGCGGGCTGCGGCCGCGGCGGCGCTTGACGGGCGGCTCCGGGACGGCTTCGAGGCGTGGCGTGAGCGGGGTCCCCTGCTCGACGACGGCGTCAGTTCTCATAGAAGACCCATTTCCTGCGCAGCTGCCACTGCACGACCGTGAGGATCAGGACGAAGAGGAGCAGCATCAGCGAGAGCGTCGCGCCGTAGCCGATGTCGCTGAACTCGAAGGCCTGTTGGAACACGTAGTAGACGAGCACTGTCGTCGACAGCTCCGGCCCGCCCTCGGTCAGGACGGCGACCTGCGCGAACGCCTGCAGCGAGCCGACGATCGTGAGGATGGCGGTGAGGAGCAGGGTGGGCGAGATGAGCGGGAGCGTGATCCGGAAGAAGATCGCGCGGGGGCTCGCGCCGTCCAGGCGGGCCGCCTCGTAGAGGTCGCCCGGCACTCCCTGCAGCGCGGCGAGGAAGAGCACCATGTTGACGCCGACGCTGCGGATGACCTGCGTGACGATGACGCTCGCCATCGCGGTGGGTCCCTCCTGGAGCCAGTTCGGCCCGTCGAGGCCGACCAGCGAGAGCAGGCCGTTGATCGCGCCGTTGTCCTGGAGGAGGAAGCCCCAGACGAGGGTCCAGGCGACCACCGAGATGACGACGGGCGAGAAGAAGAGCGTGCGGAACAGGGCGCCGCCCGGGATCCTCCGGTTCAGCAGCACGGCCAGGCCCAGCCCGAGGGCGAGGTTCAGGACGACCACTCCCCCGGAGAAGACCGCGGTCGTGCCGAGCACCGCGCCGATGCTCGGGTCGTTGATCGCCCGCTCGTAGTTCTCGCCGCCCACGAAGGTCATGGAGCCGGTGAAGACGTTCCACTCGTTGAGGCTGAACCAGACCGCGAGCCCGACGGGCAGCAGCACGAACACGATCACACCGAGCAGCTGGGGCGCGATGAAGAGCCAGCCGGCGAGCGCGTCGCGGCGCCGGAGGTTCCAGTAGGCGCCGGCGGGAGCGGATCGGCGGCTGTCCGTCGAGGTCGCGGTCACGGGATCACTTCCCCTGGAGGACGGGCGCGATGGCGTCGCAGACGCCTCCGAGCACCTCGGCGACGTCGGCGTCGGCCGACCACATGCGGTCCAGCGCCGTCTTGCCGACCGAGGTGATCTCGGCGGGGCTCGTCACCGGAGGGGTGGCGGACACGTCGGCGAGCTCGTCGACCACGACGCGGTCGAGCTGCTCGGCGCTGAGGCGGGTGTTGACCTTCGCCAGCTCCTCACCGGACAGCAGCGACTCGCGGGGCGGCGGGAAGAACTGCGCGAGCTTGGCGGAGTTCTCCGGGTTGGTCATGAACGAGAGGAAGCCGGTCGCCTCCTCCACGTGGTCGCCGCCTGCGAGCGCGGCCATGCCGGCCTGGCCGATGTTGCCGTACTCGCCGGCGGGGCCGACGGGCAGCGGGTGAATCTCGAACGGGAACGAGCCGTCGAGCAGGCTCGCCCGCGAGACCTGCGCGGTCGTGAACGCGGCATCGCCGGCGAAGAAGTCCGCCGTCACGCCGGGTCCGGGGGTCGCGCCGCTGACGTAGACCGAGTCGTGGAAGAACTGGAACGCCTCCACCATCTCGGGCGAGTCCATCGTGCACTGGGTCCCGTCGTCGCTCCACGGCTGGGCTCCCCAGCCCGCCCAGAGGTTCGCGAGGCTCAGCCAGCCCGAGAAGTCGAAGTCGCGGATGATGTAGCCGGCCTTGCCGGTCGACTCGTTGACGGCCGCGCCGATGCGGTCGACGTCCTCCCAGCTGAGCGTCGCGGGGTCGACGGTCTGCCCGGCCTGCGCGATGAGGTCCTGGTTCACGTACAGCGCGAACGGCGAGTTGGAGAACGGGTACGCGTAGAGCTCGCCGTCCTGGCTGAACGACTGCGCCACGCTGGGCAGGATGTCGTCGTACTCGTAGCCCTCGGTCCCCTCGAAGGTCTCGGTCAGTGGAGCGAGCGCTCCGGCGTCGATCAGGTCCTTCGCGATGTCGCCCACCCAGGCGAGGTCGGGGGCGTTGCCGCCCGCGGCCTGCGTGGTCAGGGTCGAGTTGTAGTCCGCGAACGGGAGGGACTCGAAGGTCACGGACTCGATCTCGGGGTGGTCGGCGATGTACTCGTCGGCCATCGAGTCGAACAGGGCGAGCTGCTTCTCGTCGGAGGTCCAGACGGACATCCTCAGAGCGACGGGTGCTGAGTCGTCCCCGCCGCCGGCGGCGCCGCAGCCCGAGAGGGCGGCGATCACTCCGACTGCGGCGAGCGAGGCCATCAGCTTCTTCGCTGGTCTCATCGTCTCTCTTTCTCCAATGGTCTTCTCGGTGTTCCCGGTCAGTACCCGACGACGTCGGGCCAGTGGGTCTCTACGCCGCGCGACTCGAGCCTCGCCTGCAGGCGGGCGACGAGGGCGGGGTCGGCGGCGATCTCGTGGGGCGACAGGTCCTCGGCGAGGGCGAGGGCCGCCAGCTCGCCGACGGCCTCGCCGATGTTCCACTCCACGGGGTGGAGGCGGTACGCGCCGTTGGTGATGTGCGTCGTCCCGATGTTCTTGCCCCCGGGCAGCAGGTTCGTCGGGGTGCGCGGCACGAGGGCGCCGAGCGGGATCTCGAACGGCGAGCACTCCACGTCGAGGTAGTTGTCGCCTCCGGTGGTCGGGTGCAGGTCGATCCGGTACATGCCCACGCCGACGGAGTCGTCGAAGCGCGCGGGGCTCCCCGTCCCGCGGGCGGCGACGGAGACGTCCTGCTCGCGCACCGTGGTGAGCGCGCGGATCCGGCGGGACTCGCGGATGTAGGGGGCCTGCGCGAGGCCGTCGGCGGTGCCCATCACGTCGCCGCGGAGCCGGAGCCCGGGCCAGCCGCGGCCGCCGTCGGGCCGGGGCGCCTCGGTCTGGAGCCAGTAGAAGTACGACAGCGAGAGCGCGCGGGCGCCGGCGAGGTGCTTCTCCGGCTCCGGCACGTCGAGGATCGAGCTGTCGAGGTAGTCGAGCATCGGCCAGTTCGCGAGCACGATGTCGCTGTCGAGCGCGCCCGGCCGGAGGGTCTCGGTCGCGAGGATCCGGCGGAACATCCAGAGGTCGGTGTCCCCGCCCTGCGCGCGCTGGTCCGCGGTGCGGGTGTCGCCCACGGCGTTCACGTGCATCGTGCGGGTCTCGGGGCGCAGCGTCCTCGGGTTCGGCGCGGTGAAGGAGAGGAGCTTCCCGCCCCAGAACGGCACCTCGTACTCGTGCCAGTAGTCGTAGTCGGCCGGGCGCTCGATGGTGTGGTCGCCGTCCGCGCTGTCGAAGCCGAAGCACCAGGTGACGGCCTGCACGTTCATCGGGTCGGCGACGGCGGGAGCGCTGGGCTCGCCGTGCTCGTCGCGCGACTCGGAGCCCGTGACGTAGTCGACCTCCGCGAGGGGGAGCAGCTCCCCCGTCTCGGTCGCGTCGACCACGTACCGTCCGGAGACGGCGAGCTCCTCGCCCGAGACCGCGTCGCGCAGCAGGACGCGCTCGATCCGGCCCGGGCCGCCGTCGACGGCGAAGGGGACGACGCCGGTGACGACGCGGATCGCTCCGCTCGAGCGGTAGGGGGCGAGCATCTCGTCGAGCACGGCGACGGCGACGCGGGGCTCGGCGCAGAGCCTGCTCACGAGTCCGCGGCCGGGGTTCAGGCGGTCGTCGCGCATCGCCTCGGCGGTGAGGGGGTAGTTGCGGCGGTAGTAGCCGCGGATGCCGTCGCGGAGGCGCCGGTAGTCGGCGGTGACGCCGAACTGCTCGACCCAGGTGTGCTCGTCCGGCGGGACGCCCTGCGAGGTGAGCTGGCCGCCCAGCCACGGGTACTGCTCGGTCAGCACGACCGAGAGGCCGTTGCGGGCGAGGGCGATCGCCGCGGCCACTCCTCCGAGCCCGCCGCCGATCACGGCGACATCTGCTTGCATCGGGGTCACGCGTCCGCCTCGTCCTCGTCGACAGTCTGGGTCATCGGCCTACTACCGGCGGGTAATACGTATTGCCGATTGATTAGACCGTAACGCACGAGTGTCCGGTTGGCAACGGTCTCCGCCGTTCCGAGCGATGCCTCGGCGACCCGCGGGCGTCCTCAGCCGGAAGCGGGCCGGATGTCAGGGCTCGGTGGCATGCTCGACCCCGAGCGCGGCCGGCGGGCGGCGGCGCGGAGCGGAGCAGCATGATCGGGTTGGATCTCACCGGGCGCACGGCCCTCGTCACGGGGTCGGGGCAGGGCATCGGGCTGGCCATCGCGACGACGCTCGCGGAGGCGGGCGCCGAGGTGATCGTGAACGCCCGCTCCGAGCGGTCGATCCGCCGGGCGATCGAGGCCGTCGGCGCCGCGGTGCCGGAGGCGCGGGTGCGCGGAGTCGCGGCCGACGTGTCGACGGAGAAGGGCACGGCCTCCCTCCTGCGCGCGGCCGCCGAGGTGGACGTGCTCGTCAACAACCTCGGGATCTTCGGCTCCGCCGATGCGCTCTCCATCGACGACGCCGAGTGGCGCCGCTACTTCGAGGTCAACGTGCTCACCGGCGTGCGCCTGACCCGCGCCTACCTCCCCGGGATGATGGAGCGCGAGTGGGGCCGCGTCCTCTACATCGGCAGCGACTCCGCCGTCGTCACGCCCGCCGAGATGATCCACTACGGAGTGTCGAAGACCGCGCTGCTGGGCGTCTCGCGCGGCTTCGCCAAGGCCGCCGCCGGCACCGGGGTGACGGTGAACAGCGTGCTCGCCGGGCCGACCCACACGGGCGGCGTCGAGGACTTCGTCTACGAGCTGGTCGACCGCGAGCTCCCGTGGGAGGAGGCGCAGCGCGAGTTCATGCGCCTGCACCGGCCGCAGTCGCTGCTGAAGCGCCTCATCGAGCCGGAGGAGATCGCCCACATGGTGGCGTACCTCGCCTCCCCGCTCGCCTCGGCCACCACGGGCGCCGCCGTGCGCGTCGACGGCGGCTACATCGACTCGATCGTGCCGTAGCGCGCGCTCCCGGGGCTTCCCGGGGCGCCGGCCGTCAGCGCGGAGGGGCGACCGAGCCGCCGGGGCGCCACGGGCCGCCGATGCGCTCCTGGAGGAGCGGCGCCGCCGGGTCGGCGAGGCGGGCGAGCAGCGCCTCCACTCCGCGGCGGCCGAGCTCGCGGCCGGGCGCGACGAGCAGGTCGAGTGCCGGGTCGGCCAGGTCGGCGACGTCGGGGTCGGAGGCGAGCAGGACGATCGAGAGGTCCTCGGGCACGCGCAGCCCGCGGTGCCGCACCTCGTGCGCGAACCCGACGGCGGCGCCCCCGTTGACGATCACCACGGCGGTCGCGGAGGCGGGGTCGAACGAGCGGGCGAGGGTGCGGCCACCGGCGGGCGACTCCTGGCAGCGCAGCAGCACGCCCTCGACGCCGCGGGCCGCGCAGGCGAGTGCGAACGCCTCCTGGGTGCGCGCGTAGGGGCCGAAGTCGGCCGCGGCGTCGCGGTCCGGGCCGAGCACGAGCGCCACCCGCGCGTGCCCCACGCCGGCGAGCCGGCCGAGCGCCTCCTCGACCATACCCTCGAAGTCGATGTCGACCCAGTCGAGGGCGGACGGGTCGCGGGTGCGCCCGATGAGGGCGAAGGGCGTGCCGGAGTCCCGCAGGACCGGCACGCGCTCGTCCTCGCTGGTGACCTGCATCAGCACGACGCCGTCGATCAGGCCGTCGGCGCGCAGGTCGGCGAGGCGGTCGGAGCCGCCGACCGTCGGCCACAGGACGATCGAGTGGTCCTGCTCCGCCGCGGCCTCGGCGGCTCCGAGCAGGAACGAGGTGGCGGTGTTGAGCGGCCGGCTCGACACGAGCGGATAGACGACCGCGACGATCCCCGAGCGGCGCCGCGCGAGGGCGCGGGCCAGGGCGTGCGGCCGGAAGCCGAGCTCGTGCATCGCCGCCCGCACCCGCTCGCGGGTCTCGGGCGAGACGGGCTTGGTGTCGTTGACCACGAACGAGACCGTCGCGATCGAGACCCCCGCGAGGCGCGCGACATCCCTCATCGTGGCCACCGCGCCTCCTCCGCTCGCGCCGCCCGGCCGTGGTTGACGCGGGGCGGACGTCTCCCGCATCCTAGGAGACGCGGCCGGTAAAGCGGTTAACCCCGTGTCGGGCCGCCCACTGCCGCACCGTCTCCACCGTCGAAGAAGGAACACCGTGACCACACCCTCCTCCCCCGTCCGCGTCCTCGTCTGGGGCGAGAACCGCCATGAGCAGATCGAGGAGAAGGTCCGCGCGATCTACCCCGACGGCATGCACAGCACGATCGCCGACGGCATCCGCGAGAACCTCGGCGAGCGCGCCACCGTCTCCACCACCACGCTCGACGAGCCCGAGCACGGCCTCACCGAGGACGTCCTCGACGCCACCGACGTGCTCGTCTGGTGGGGCCACATGGCCCACGGCGACGTCTCCGACGAGATCGTCGAGCGCGTCCAGCGCCACGTCCTCTCGGGCATGGGCCTCGTCGTCCTGCACTCCGGTCACTGGTCGAAGATCTTCGGCAAGCTCATGGGCACCACCTGCACGCTGCGCTGGCGCTCGGAGCAGGACCGCGAGCTGGTCTGGACCGTCGACCCCACGCACCCCATCGCCCAGGGGATCCCGCACCCCTTCGTGATCCCCCGGCAGGAGATGTACGGCGAGTTCTTCGACGTGCCGGCGCCCGACGAGCTCGTGTTCCTCTCGACCTTCACGGGCGGCGAGGTGTTCCGCTCCGGCATGACCTGGAAGCGCGGCCACGGGCGCATCTTCTTCTTCTCCCCCGGCGACCAGGACTACCCCGTCTACCACCAGGCCGAGGTGCGCCGCGTGATCGCGAACGGCGTCGAGTGGGTGCGCTCCTCGCGCCCCGAGCGCCGCCTCCCGGTGCTGCAGCGCTACGAGACCGAGGACTTCCACAACGGCCAGGACTACGAGGGAGCGCTCGTCCGATGACGGTCCGCCTCGTCCAGGTCGGCGCCGGCGCGATGGGCCGCGCCTGGATCCGCACCATCCGCGACTCCCCGGACGCCGAGCTCGTCGGCCTGGTCGACCTCGACGTCGACCTCGCCACGGCTGCCGCGGAGGAGGAGGGGGTCGGCCCGGTCGCGGTCGGCACCTCCGTCGCCGAGGTCGCCGCGCGCTCCGGCGCCGACGCCGTGGTCAACGTGACCGTGCCGCGGGCGCACCTGCCCGTCAGCTCGGAGGCGCTGTTCGCCGGGCTGCCCGTGCTCTCCGAGAAGCCGATCGCGCCGACCATCGCCGAGGCGCTGGTGCTCGCGGCGACGGCAGAGGCCTCGGGCCGGCTCCTGATGACCAGCCAGTCGCGCCGCTACTACTCGGCGATCACCGCCTTCCGCGAGCAGATCGCCGGGCTCGGGCAGCTGGGCACCGCCTCCGTCCACTTCGCGAAGGCGCCCCGCTTCGGCGGCTTCCGCGACGAGATGGACCACGTGCTTCTGGTCGACATGGCGATCCACGCCTTCGACGCGGCGCGGTACCTGCTCGACAGCGACCCGGTCGCGGTCTACTGCGAGGAGTACAACCCGGGCTGGAGCTGGTACGCCGACGGAGCCGCGGCGAGCGCCGTGTTCGAGTTCGCCGGCGGAGTGCGCTTCAGCTACACCGGCAGCTGGTGCGCCGACGGCCTCGAGACCTCGTGGAACGGCGACTGGCGCGTGAACGGGGCCGGCGGCACCGCGCACTGGGACGGCGACGGCGCTCCGGAGTGGCAGTCGCGCGAGTCGGAGCCGGTGCGGACCGCCGCGCTCGAGCCCGTGCCCGAGGAGATCGCGGGCTCGCTCGCGGAGTTCGTGCGAGTGCTGGGCTCGGGGGCGGTCCCCTCGGGCGAGGTGCACTCGAACGTGCGGAGCCTCGCGATGGTGGAGGCGGCGGTCCGCTCCTCCGAGACGGGTGCGCGGGTGCGGCTCGACGACGTGCTGGAGGAGGGGTACGCGGAGGCGCTGACGCTCGCGCGCGACGAGCGCGTCCGCGCGGCCCTCGGCTCCTGGGGCTCGGCCGCGGAGGGCCTCGCGCGCTGACCACGCCGCCTGGCGGATCTCGAGGCGTCCGTGCGGCGGACTGCGGCACGCGGCGTCTCGAGACCCCCGCCCGGTCGCGGCTCCGCCACCGCGCGTTCGCCGGGCGGACACCTGCGGGCGGCGGGGCGTTCACCGGGGGCGGCCAGCGTGGGCGGGTTCCTTCGAAGCCGCTCAGGAGACCCGTGTCCTCTCGTCACACCCGCACCCGCACCGCCGCCCTCGCCCTCACCGTCACCCTCGCCGGCTGCACCCTCGGAGCCGCGGCCCTGCCCGCCTCCGCCGCGGGCGACTCCTTCTTCACCCGCATCGCCACGGTGCCGGCCTACCTGAACGCGGCCGACCCGTCCGCCGACTCCGCCGTCGCCGAGATCTCGAGCGCGTCGCCCGACGGCCGCCTGGTCTACTCGACGGACTCCGCCGGGCAGCGCATCGACGTCCTCGACATCTCGGACCCCGACTCCCCCGAGCCGCGCGGCGGCGTCGGCGTGGGCGGCGAGCCGACGTCGGTCTACGCGACCGGCGAGTACGTGCTCGCGGTGGTCGACACGAGCGACGGCGACTTCGCGAACCCCTCCGGCCACGTCAGCGTGCTGCACGCCGACGACCTCGCGCCCGTCGCGAGCATCGAGCTCGGCGGCCAGCCCGACTCCATCGACGTCACCACCGACGGCTCGACCGCGGTCATCGCGATCGAGAACCAGCGCGATGAGGACCTCGCCCCCGAGGGCGGCGAGGAGGGCGACCTCCCGCAGGCGCCCGCCGGGGAGCTGGTGGTGATGGACCTCGCGGGCGACCCCTCCGCCTGGGTGCCGGAGCACGTCGACCTCACCGGTCTCGCCGGCCTCGACACCCCGTCGGACCCGGAGCCCGAGTACGTCTCGATCAACCCCGCCGACACGGCCGTCGCCGTGACGCTGCAGGAGAACAACGCCGTCGCGATCGTCGACCTGGCCACCCGCTCCGTCACCGCCTCGTACACCGCGGGCACCGCCTCCGTCAGCGGCATCGACACGCTCGACGACGACTCGATCTCGCTGACCGGCTCGATCACCGACGTCCCGCGCGAGCCCGACGCGATCGGCTGGGTCGGCGACGACCACGTCGCGATCGCGAACGAGGGCGACTGGAAGGGCGGCACGCGCGGCTGGTCGATCCTCGACGCCGCGACCGGGGCCGTGCAGTGGGACGCCGGGAACTCGTTCGACCACCTCGCGGTGCGCCTCGGGCTCTACCCGGACAAGCGCTCCGACGCGAAGGGCTCCGAGCCCGAGGGCCTGCTCTCGGCCACCTTCGACGGCGTCCCCTACGTGTTCGTCGGCGCCGAGCGGGCCAACTTCGTGGCCGTCTACGACGTGTCGGAGCCGACCGCGCCGCGCTTCGTGCAGGCGCTGCCGTCGACGCCCGGCCCGGAGGGGCTGCTCGCCCTGCCCGAGCGCGACCTGCTGGTCGTCTCGAGCGAGACCGACGACGCGGAGGCCGCCGTCCGCGCGAGCGTGCAGCTCTACGCGCTCGGCGCCTCCGCCCCCGCGTTCCCGACCGTGCTGTCGGCCGACGTCGACGGATCGCCGCTGCCCTGGGGTGCGCTCTCGGGCCTCTCTACCGACCCGGCGGCGCCCGACCGTCTGTACGCGGTGAGCGACAGCGCCTACGCGCCGAGCACCCTCCACTCGATCGACACCTCCGTCTCGCCGGCGCTGCTCGACACGACGCTCACGGTGACCGAGGGCGGCGAGCCCGCCGCTCTGGATCTGGAGGGGATCGCCGCCCGCGTCGACGGCGGCTTCTGGGCCGTGACGGAGGGCGGGACAGGCGACGGCAACGCGCTCCTGCGACTCGACGCGGACGCCGCGGTGACCGAGCGGATCGCCCTGCCCGCGGAGCTCGCCTCAGCGCTGGGCAAGCAGGGCTTCGAGGGCGTGACCGTCGAGGACAGTGCCGACGGTGAGATCGTCTGGACGGCGCTGCAGCGCGAGGCCTCGATCGACGCCGACGGAGTGGTCCGGATCGGGCGCTACGACGTCGCCGCCGACAGCTGGAGCTTCTTCGGCTACCCGCTGGAGGCCGTGTCCGGGGCGGAAGGCGACTGGAACGGGCTCTCGGAGATCACGCTGACCCCCGCGGGCACGCTCGCGGTGATCGAGCGCGACAAGCTCAACGGGCCGGACGCCGCGCTGAAGGCCGTGTACACGGTGCCGCTGCCGACGGAGGCGGGCGCGGCGGTCGGCGAGACGCTGCCGATGCTCGAGAAGACGCTCGCGGTCGACGTGCTGCCCGCGCTGCAGGCGGGGAACGGCTGGACCCAGGAGAAGCTCGAGGGCCTCGGGATCACCGGCTCCGGCGAGGTGTTCGCGGTGACCGACAACGACGGCGTGGACGACGCGAACGGCGAGACTGTGCTCGCGTCGCTCGGCTCCGCGGAGTCCGTGTTCGGGGCGGGGACGGTGCCGACTCCGGGACCGACTGTCGAGCCGACGGTGGCGCCGACGGCTGAGCCGACCACGGCGCCGACCGCGCAGCCCACGGTCGCGCCGACGGCTGAGCCGACCGCGCAGCCCACCGCACAGCCCACGGCCGAGCCGACCCGCACGCCGGCTCCCGCTCCGGCCGGCGCCGTTCCTCCGCGGACCGGCTCGGGACTCGCGAGCACCGGCGTCGAGACGGGCTGGACCGCCGCGGCGGCCCTCGCCCTGCTCGCCGGTGGAGCGCTCGCGCTCGGAGTCACGCGCCGCCGCCGCGACGCGCGCTGACGAACGCCGACGGCCCGGGGGACAGTGTCCTCCGGGCCGTCGGCGTTCCCGCCGCGCGAGCGGGGCGGGTGGTCGGGTGTCAGCTTCCGGTGGGGGCGTCCTCGGTGTCGGGAGCGGTGCTCTCGGAGGGCGCCTGCGGGGCGACGGGCGCGGCAGGGCCGGAGCCGTCGGCGGGGGCCGGCGGCTCCGGCCCTGCCG
>NZ_PSTO01000043.1:0-26278 GCF_002930975.1 Rathayibacter sp. AY1A3
CGGCCGCAGGGGTCGGATCGGCGGGGATCGCCACCGTGGCCCAGCCGTCGGAGCCGGTCGTGGCCGGGATCGGCGCAGCCGGGGCGGGCGCGGCGGTCGCCTCGACGGCGGCGCGCTCGGCCTCCGGGGCGGCGGCGCGAGGCTCGACGCGGGCGATGTACTTCACCCGCAGGCCGAGGACCTGCTGGATCGCCTGACGCAGGTACTCGCTGACTCCGGGCTGCCCGGCGGTTCCCGGCATCTTGAACGACTCGACGTCGTTCTGGCTCGGGAACGAGAGGGTCAGCACGTCGTCCTTGAGGGCGCGCACCTGGGCGGTGTAGGCCACCAGCCAGGCGGTCATCTTCGCCTTCTGCACGACCTCGAGGATCTCGGGCCAGGTGTCCTTCATCCGCTGGAGGGTGACCGCGCCGTCGGCGGGTGCGTCGCCCGCGGCCGCAGCGGGTGCAGCGGGCGCCGAGGCTGGGGCCGCCTCAGGGGACGCAGCGGCCTGATCCGACGGCTCCTGCTCGTCCGGCTCCGGACGAGCCGCCGCGGCGGTCGTCGCGCGGGGGCGTCCTGACTCGGCCGGCGCGGACTCGTCCACCTCCGGCGCGGCCGCCGTCTCGTCGGGCCCCTTCACCGGCGGCGCAGCGACCGGTGCGGACGCCGTCACCGGCGCCTCGGTGCGCGGAGCGGCCGCGATGGACTCGGGCACCGAGCCGGGGGCGGCGGCGTGCGAGGCGTGGTGGGGCTCGGGCGCACGGGACGGCTCGGGCGCACGGGACGGCTCGGACGCGCGCGACGCCTCGGACGACCGCGGGGCGGGCGCCGCGGACTCGCGCGGCGCGGCCACGTGCCGCGCGCGCTCCTCCTGGGCCGCAGCGGGCGCGATGCCGGCGCCGGTGCCGTGCACCAGGGTGCGGGCGATCATCAGCTCGAGGTGCAGGCGCGGCGAGGTCGCACCGGTCATCTCGGTGAGGGCCTCGTTGACCACGTCGGCGATGCGGGAGAGCTCGGCCAGGCCGAGCGCGCGCGACTGGCCGGCCATGCGGTCGAGCTCGTCCTGCGAGACGCCGCGGAGGACGGCCGAGGCCGCTCCCCCGGTCGCCGCGACGACGATCAGGTCGCGGAGCTTCTCGAGCAGGTCCTCGACGAAGCGGCGCGGGTCCTGCCCCGTCTGGATGACGCGGTCGACCGCTCCGAACGCCTCGGCGGAGTCGTGCTCGGCGAGCGCGTCGACCACCTCGTCGAGCAGGGCGCCGTGGGTGTAGCCGAGGAGGGCGACGGCCCGCTCGTACTCGACGGTCTCGGCCTCGGAGCCGGCCATCAGCTGGTCGAGCAGGGAGAGCGTGTCGCGGACGGACCCGCCGCCCGCGCGGACCACGAGCGGCAGCACGCCCGCCGCCACGTGCACGCCCTCGCGCTCGCAGAGCTCCTGCGTGTAGTCGAGCATCTGCGCCGGCGGGACGAGCCGGAACGGGTAGTGGTGCGTGCGCGAGCGGATCGTGCCGATGACCTTGTCCGGCTCCGTGGTCGCGAAGATGAACTTCACGTGCTCCGGCGGCTCCTCCACGATCTTGAGCAGCGCGTTGAAGCCCTGCGGCGTGACCATGTGCGCCTCGTCGAGGATGAAGATCTTGAAGCGGTCGCGCGCCGGGGCGAAGATGGCGCGCTCGCGCAGATCGCGCGCGTCGTCGACTCCGTTGTGGCTCGCCGCGTCGATCTCGACCACGTCGAGCGAGCCCTGGCCCTCGCGGCTGAGCTCGACGCAGCTGTCGCAGACGCCGCAGGGGGTGTCGGTCGGGCCCGTCGCGCAGTTGAGGCAGCGGGCGAGGATGCGCGCCGAGGTGGTCTTGCCGCAGCCGCGGGGGCCGCTGAAGAGGTAGGCGTGGTTGACGCGGTTGGTGCGGAGCGCCGTCATGAGCGGATCCGTCACCTGGGACTGGCCGATCATCTCGGCGAACGTCTCGGGCCGGTACCGGCGATACAGGGCTGCTACCACCCGTCAACAGTAGCCGCGACCTCCGACACCGGAGCCGGGACGGCGGAGACCGGAGCGCGCGTAGCCTCGGTCCCGTGCTCCCGCCGCCTCCGCTCCCCCGCTTCGACGCGGTCGTGCTCGCCGGCGGACGCGCTTCCCGCCTCGGCGGCGCGGTCAAGCCGCTCCTCCGGCACCGCGAGTCGACGCTCCTCGGCACCGCCCTCGCAGCCGTGCGCGGAGCCGAGCGGAGGATCGTGGCCGGACCGTCGTCGCTCGCACCGGCTGTCGACGGCGCCGAGCTCGTCCAGGAGGATCCGCCGTTCGGCGGCCCGGTCGCGGGCCTGGCCGCCGCGCTGCCCCTGCTCGACCGCCCGGGCGCTCCGGACTGGGTCGTCGTTCTCGCCGCCGATCTCGTCGCCCCCGCTCCCGCCGTGCACACGCTGCTCGAGGTCGCGTCGAACGCCGTCGAGGCCTCCCTCCTGGCCGTCGACGCGAGCGGCCGAGCCCAGCAGCTCCTCGGCGTGCACCGGCGAGCGGCCCTCGTCGAAGCGCTCACCGCGCTCGGCGATCCCGACGGCGCCTCGGTGCGCGCCCTCCTCCGGGACCTTCCCCCGCGGCTCGTGACGGTGCCCGGAGGGACGACCGACGACGTCGACGCGCCCGCCGACGCGCTCCGGCACGGGATCGACCTGCCGGGCCCGCGCGGCGCAGACTGAGCGGATGGACGACACGACCGGCCCCCGCCCCTCCGCCTCCGACGGCGCCCGCCCCACGGAGGAGGTGCTCGCCGGCTGGTGGGCCGAGCTGTGCTCCGCGCTCGGCCTCGGCGAGGTCCCGGTGGACCCGGACGCCCTGCTCGCCCTCGCCGGTCGCGCGGCGCACGGAGTGATCCGGCCGGCGGCTCCGCTGACCACGTTCCTCGCGGGCTACGCGGCGGGCCTGGCCGGGGGCGGCCGGGACGCGCTCGACGCGGCGCTCACGGCCTCGCACCGGGCGGTGGACGAGCGTACGCACGCCTCCTGAGACGCTACTCCACCGGCCTCGATCCGGCACCAGGCCGACGCCGTACGGTTCCCCCGAGTCCCGGTGCCGCGGCTCGGACCGAGAGCGGCGCAGGACTCCCGCGGCCGACTGCGCCGCGGTCGTCCATCTGAAGGAGCCCCGCATGTCAGGCAACAGAGCCGTCGCCTACAAGTCCCCCGGAGTCGTCGAGGTCATCGACATCGACTACCCCACCTTCGAGCTGAAGGACGGACCCGGCGTCAATCCGGCGAACATCGGGCGGAAGCTGCCGCACGGCGCCATCCTCCGCACCGTCTCCACCAACATCTGCGGCTCGGACCAGCACATGGTCCGCGGCCGCACCACCGCTCCGTCGGACCTCGTGCTCGGCCACGAGATCACCGGCGAGGTCGTGGAGGTCGGCCCCGACGTCGAGTTCGTCAAGGTCGGCGACATCGTGTCCGTGCCGTTCAACATCGCCTGCGGCCGCTGCCGCAACTGCAAGGAGCGCAAGACCGGCATCTGCCTCAACGTGAATCCGGACCGCCCGGGCAGCGCGTACGGCTACGTCGACATGGGCGGCTGGGTCGGCGGGCAGGCCGAGTACGTGATGGTCCCCTACGCCGACTGGAACCTCCTGGTGTTCCCGGACCGCGATCAGGCGCTCGAGAAGATCCTCGATCTGACGATGCTCTCGGACATCTTCCCGACGGGCTTCCACGGCGCGGTGACCGCCGGAGTCGGCGTCGGGTCCACGGTCTACGTCGCAGGAGCGGGACCGGTCGGACTCGCCGCGGCGGTCGGAGCGCAGCTGCTCGGAGCGGCCGTTGTGATCGTCGCGGACCTCAACGAGGAGCGTCTGGCGCAGGCGCGCTCCTTCGGCTGCGAGACGGTCGACGTCTCGAAGGGCGATCCGGCCGGCCAGATCGAGCAGATCCTCGGCGTGCCCGAGGTCGACTGCGGAGTGGACGCCGTCGGCTTCGAGGCGCACGGCAACGGCGCCGACTCGGGGAAGGAGGCGCCGGCGACGGTGCTGAACTCGCTGATGTCGATCACCGCGGCGGGCGGCGCCCTCGGCATCCCGGGCCTCTACGTCACGGGCGACCCGGGCGGAGTCGACGAGGCGGCCCAGGAGGGCTCGCTGTCGATCCGCCTCGGGCTCGGCTGGGCGAAGTCGCTGTCCTTCACCACGGGCCAGTGCCCTGTCATGAAGTACAACCGGCAGCTGATGATGGCGATCCTGCACGACCGGGTCCACATCGCCGACGCGGTCCAGGCCACCGCGATCAGCCTGGACGACGCTCCCCGCGGCTACGCCGACTTCGACAAGGGCGCCGCGAAGAAGTTCGTGCTGAACCCGAACGGCTACCTGGGATGACCGACGGGGCGGGTCCTGCCCAGGGCCCGCCCCGAGCCCCGGGAGAATGGACGGGATGAGCGCGCACTGGCACGAGGCGACCGACTGGGACGAGGCCAGGCGGATCGTCGGCGAAGCGGTGGCGCGCTCCGGCGTCTCGACCGTCCCCCTCCTCGACGCCCGCGGAGCCGTCCTCGACCGCGCCGTCACCGCCGCCCGGCCGCTCCCCCACTACGACTCCTCGGCCATGGACGGCTGGGCCGTGCGCGGACCCGGGCCCTGGCCGCTCGAGGACGGCACCGCCGCGCCGATCGTCACCGGAGCCGCCGTCCCCGACTGGAGCGACGCGGTGCTGCCGTCCGAGCAGGGCGCAGTCCGCGACGACCTGCTCACGGCGCGGGCGCCCCTCCCGCCCGGCCGCCACGTCCGGCGCGCGGGCGACGAGGCCGCCCGCGGGGCCGTGCTGGTCGGCGCCGGGACCCGCCTCACTCCCGCGCACCTCGCCCTGCTCGCGGTCGCCGGGATCGACGCGCTCGACGTCCGCCCGCCCGCCGCGGTCGACCTGCTCCTCACGGGGGACGAGGTCGACACCGAGGGGATGCCGCCCGCCGGACGGGTGCGCGACGCGTTCACGCCGCTGCTGCCCGCGCTGGTCGAGCTCTCGGGCGGAGCCGTGGGAGAGGTCGTGCGCCGCGGCGACGACGAGGACGCGATCGCCCGGACGCTGCTGGCGGGCACGGCGCCGATCCTCCTCACGACGGGCGGGACCGGGCGCTCCCGGGTGGACGCGGTCCGTCGCGCCCTCGATGCGGTGGGCGCGCGCGTCCTCGTCGACGGCGTCGGAATGCGCCCCGGCCACCCGACCATGGCTGCGCTGCTGCCGGGAGGGACGCTGGTGATCGCGCTGCCGGGCAACCCGCTCGCCGCCCTGCTCGCGGCGGTATCCTTCCTGCCGCCGGCCCTCGACGCGGCGTCCGGCGCCGCTGCCCGGCCCCTCGGCCGGGGCGTCCTCGCCGAGCCGCTCGGGCGCGCGGGGACCACGGTGCTCGTGCCCGTCTCCTCCGGCGAGGACGGCTGGCGGGCCTCCGCCGGCATCCGCTCGCACATGCTCACCGGTCTCGCCGCCTCGGAGGCCGTGGCCGTCGTGCCCGCACCGGGAGCGGCAGCGGGCGACTCGGTGCGCCTGCTGCCGCTGCCCTGGTGAGGCCTACGCCGCCGGTTCGAGGCGGATCACGACCGACTTCGAGGTCGGCGTGTTGCTGATCTTCGCGGTCGAGTCCAGCGGCACGAGGACGTTCGTCTCGGGGTAGTAGGCGGCCGCGCAGCCGCGGGGCGTGTCGTACGCCACGACGCGGAACGCCTCCGCCCGCCGCTCGACGCCGTCGGGCCACTCCGAGACCAGGTCGACCATCGCGCCGTCCGCGAAGCCCAGCTCGGCGACGTCGTCGGCGTGGACGAACACCACCCGGCGGCCGTCGTGGATCCCGCGGTAGCGGTCGTCCTTGCCGTAGATCGTGGTGTTGAACTGGTCGTGCGAGCGCAGCGTCTGCAGCAGCAGCCTGCCCTCCGGCACCCGCGGGTACTCGAGCGGATTCGCGGTGAAGCGGGCCAGACCGGAGGGCGTGTCGAAGCGGCGCGCGTCGCGCGGCGGGTGCGGGAGGACGAAGCCGCCGGGCACGTCGATCCGGGCGTCGAAGCCGTCGAAACCGGGGACGACGTTGGCGATGTGCGAGCGGATGCGGCGGTAGTCGTCGCGCAGTCCCGCCCAGTCGACCCGGGGGACGTTCTCGCGGCCCTCGAGCAGCCGCTCCGCGATCCCCGTGAGGATCGCCACCTCCGAGCGCAGGCCCGGGCTCGGCGGGCGCAGGCGGCCCCGGGAGGCGTGCACGGCGCTCATCGAGTCCTCGACCGTGACCCGCTGCTCGCCCGAGCGCTGCACGTCGGAGTCGGTGCGGCCGAGGGTGGGCAGGATCAGCGCGCGCCGGCCGGTGACCACGTGCGAGCGGTTGAGCTTGGTCGAGACGTGGACGGTGAGGGCGAGCGAGCGCATCGCCGCCTCCGTCACTCCGCTGTCGGGCGTCGCCCGGGCGAAGTTGCCGCCGAGCCCCATGAACACGCGGGCCTTCCCGTCGCGCATCGCCCGGATCGCGGCGACCGTGTCCGTCCCGTGCACGCGCGGGGAGGAGAAGGAGAACTCGCGGTCGAGCGCGTCGTGGAAGGAGTCCGGCATCCGCTCGAAGATGCCCATCGTGCGGTCGCCCTGCACGTTCGAGTGGCCGCGCACCGGGCAGACGCCCGCGCCGGGCTTGCCGATGTTGCCGGTGAGCAGGAGCACGTTGACGACGTCCTTGAGCGTCGCGACCGAGTGCGCGTGCTGCGTGAGGCCCATCGCCCAGCAGACGACGGTGCCCTCGGACGCCGCGATCAGCTCGGCGACGGTGCGGATGCGCGTCTCGTCGATCCCGCTCGCCCGCTCGATCTCGTCCCACTGGACCTCCCGCAGCCCGTGGAGGTACTCGGCGAGGCCGCCGGTGCTCTCGCGGATGAAGGCGTGGTCGAAGACGTCGCCGCGCGCCTCCTCCGCCTCGAGCAGCGCCTTGCCCAGACCCTGGAACAGGGCCTGGTCGCCGCCCAGCCGGACCTGGAGGAAGTGGTCGGCGAGGGCCGTGCCGTCGCCCAGGGTGCCGCGGACGGTCTGCGGGTTCTGGAAGCGGAGCAGCCCCGCCTCCGGCAGCGGATTCACGGCCACGATGGTGCCGCCGGCGCGCTTGGCGCGCTCCAGCGCGGTCAGCATCCGCGGGTGGTTCGTTCCGGGGTTCTGGCCGGCGACGATGATCAGCGGTGCCCGCTCCACGTCGCGCAGGCTCACCGAGCCCTTGCCGATCCCGATCGTCTCGGTGAGGGCGGATCCGCTGGACTCGTGGCACATGTTCGAGCAGTCGGGCAGATTGTTCGTGCCGAAGCCGCGGACCATCAGCTGGTAGACGAAGGCCGACTCGTTCGAGGTCCGGCCGGACGTGTAGAAGATCGCCTCGTCGGGGCTCGCGCAGGCTCGCAGCTCCTCGGCCACGAGGTCGAGCGCCTCGTCCCAGCCCACCGGCCGGTAGTGCGTGGCGCCCTCCTCGAGCAGCATCGGCTCCGTGAGCCGGCCCTGCTGGCCGAGCGCGAAGTCGTCCCACTCCTCCAGCTCAGCGACGGGGTGTGCGGCGAAGAAGGCCGATGTGACGGTGCGGAGCGTGGCCTCCTCGGCGACCGCCTTCGCTCCGTTCTCGCAGAACTCGGCGACGTGGCGCTTGTCGCCCTCCGGCCAGGCGCAGCCCGGGCAGTCGAATCCGGTCGTCTGGTTCACCCGCAGGAGCGTCTCGGCGCTGCGCACCGGGCCCATCTGCTTGAGCGAGATCTCGAGGGCGTGGGCGACGCCGGGGATCCCGACGGCGCGTCTCTTCGGCGACCGGACGGAGAGGCGGCTCTCGTCGATCGGACTCTCGCGGGGCTCGGCGTCATCGACCATTCCTGCATCGTACGTCCGCACCCCGGCATCGCTCCCGGTTCCCGGTGGGAGGATGACCTCCACCGCCTGAGGAGACCCATGAGCCGCAGTGTCGCCCGCACCCGCCTGACCGCCGTCCGCGCCGACGATCCGCCCCGCCGTCGCGAGGACGTCCTGGCCGTCGAGGAGCCGCTCGAGATCCGCGTCGGCGGACAGCGCTTCAGCGTGACCATGCGCACGCCCGGCGACGACTTCGACCTGGTCGCGGGATTCCTGGTGTCCGAGGGGGTGCTCACCGAGTCGGAGCAGCTCGCGGCGATGCGCTACTGCGCGAGCGGCTCCGGTCCGGGCGAGAACACGTACAACGTGGTCGACGCGAGCGTCCGCGGCGGGCGGGAGGCCGTGCTGCTCGAGCGCGAGCGGTCGGTGTACACGACGAGCTCGTGCGGAGTGTGCGGGCTCGCGTCGCTCGAGGCGGTCGCCACCGACTCGGCGTGGAGCGTCGCGGAGGACGACCTGCGGGTCGAGCGGGAGCTGCTGGTCTCGCTCCCCGATCGGCTCCGCGAGGCGCAGGCGGTGTTCGAGCGGACGGGCGGCGTCCACGCGGCCGGGCTGTTCGACGCGGACGGCTCGCTGCTGGTGCTCCGGGAGGACGTCGGGCGGCACAACGCCGTGGACAAGGTGGTCGGCTGGGGGGTCCGGGAGGGGCGGCTGCCGTTGCGGGGGACGCTGCTGCAGGTGTCGGGGCGCGCCTCGTTCGAGCTGGTGCAGAAGGCCGTGATGGCCGGCATCCCCCTGCTCGCCGCGGTCGGTGCCCCGTCGTCGCTGGCGGTGGACCTGGCTCGCGACTCCGGCCTCACCCTGATCGGCTTCAGCCGCGGCTCCGGCTTCAACCTCTACGCGGGCGACGCGCGGCTGCTGCCCTGAGCCGGGGCTCCTCGGCCGGCTCCTGCCGATGGAGCAGCCCGCGCAGCAGCCGCATCGAGATCTCCTCCCTCGCGCTCGGACTCGATACGCCGCGTCCCTCGGCTACTCGACCAGCAGGAGGGCCCAGTATTCGGCAGAGGGCCGCGACCCGGAATCGCGTGCGAGCGATTCAGGGCAGCCCGACAGGACCCGCTCCACGGGAGCCACCACCCCCGGAAGCCAGCCGCGAGTCGTGTCGCGGCTCCGCCGCTACACGACCGACAAGGACTGCCGGGCGATCTCCAGCTCCTCGTTCGTGGGGATCACGAGGACGGCGACGCGGGAGTCGTCGGTGGAGATGCGGCGGGCGCCGCGGTCGGAGGACGTGTTGCGCTCGGGGTCGAGCTCGATGCCCAGGCCCTCGAGGCCGCGGAGGGCGCCGGCTCGGACGGCGGCGACGTTCTCGCCGACTCCGGCCGTGAACACCACGGCGTCGACGCGGCCCAGCTGGGCGTAGAAGGCGCCGATGTAGTGGCGGAGGCGGTGGTAGTAGACCTCGAGTCCGGCGCGGGCCCGCTCGTCGCCGGCCTCGGCCGCCTCCTGGACGTCGCGCATGTCGCCGCGACCCGTGAGGCCGAGGAGCCCGCTGCGGCGGTTGAGGAGGGTGTCGAGCTCGTCGATCGAGAGGCCCGCCTTGCGGGCGAGGTGGAAGACGACGGCCGGGTCGAGGTCGCCGGAGCGGGTGCCCATCACCAGGCCCTCGAGCGGGGTCATGCCCATCGAGGTCTCGACGGAGACGCCGCCGTCGACGGCGCAGGCGGACGCTCCGTTGCCCAGGTGCAGGACGATCGTCTTCAGGTCGGAGCGGCGGCGGCCGAGGTAGGCGGCGGCGGCCTCCGAGACGAACTTGTGCGAGGTGCCGTGGAAGCCGTAGCGGCGGACGCGGTGCTTCTCGGCGAGCTCGGCGGGCAGCGCGTAGGTCGACGCCTCGGCCGGGATCGTGTGGTGGAAGGCGGTGTCGAAGACGGCGACGTGCGGGACGTCCGGGAAGGCCTTCTGCGCCGCCTCGATGCCCTCGAGGTTGGCGGGGTTGTGCAGCGGGGCGAGGTCGGCGAGGTCCTCGATGTTGATCTTGACCAGGTCGGTGACCACGGTGGGCTCGAAGAAGCGCTTGCCGCCGTGCACGACGCGGTGGCCCACGGCGACGGGAGGGAACTCGTCGAGGCTCGGGCCGTTCTCGCCGAACGCGCGGATCATCGCGTCGAAGCCGGCGGTGTGGTCGGGGATCGGCCCCTCGATCTCGAAGGACTCCCCGTCGCGGGTGTGCTTCGTGCGGCCGGTGTCCTCGCCGATCCGCTCGACGAGGCCGCTGGCGAGGGTCTCCTCGGTGGTCATCTCGATGAGCTGGTACTTGAACGACGACGATCCGCTGTTGACGACGAGGACGACGGACATGAGGGGACTCCTGGGGTGATCGGGGTCGGAGGGGCGGCGGCGGGGTCGCCGCTAGCGCACCACGGGGATGGCGGCGGTGGGCGGGACGATGGCCTGGATGGCCGTGATCGCGACGGTGTTGACGATGTCCTGCACGAGCGCGCCGCGCGAGAGGTCGTTGACCGGCTTGCGCAGACCCTGGAGGACCGGTCCGATGGCGACGGCGCCGGCCGAGCGCTGCACGGCCTTGTAGGTGTTGTTGCCCGTGTTGAGGTCGGGGAAGATGAACACCGTCGCGCGCCCGGCGACCTGGGAGCCGGGCATCTTCGAGGCCGCGACCGCCGCGTCGGCCGCCGCGTCGTACTGGATCGGGCCCTCGACGAGCAGGTCGGGCCGGCGCTCGCGCACCAGAGCCGTCGCCGCGCGGACCTTCTCGACGTCGGCGCCGGCTCCGCTCTCGCCCGTGGAGTAGGAGAGCATCGCGATGCGGGGGTCGATCCCGAACTGCTGGGCGGTCTCGGCGGACGAGATCGCGATGTCGGCGAGCTGCGCCTCGGTGGGGTCGGGGTTCACCGCGCAGTCGCCGTAGACCAGCACGCGGTCGGCGAGCGCCATCAGGAACACGCTCGAGACGACGGAGACGCCCGGGCTCGTCTTGATGATCTCGAAGCCGGGGCGGATGGTGTGCGCGGTCGTGTGCGCGGCTCCCGAGACCATCCCGTCGGCCAGGCCGAGCTGCACCATCATCGTGCCGAAGTAGGAGACGTCCGTGACGGTGTCGTAGGCGTGGTCGTAGGTGATGCCCTTGTGCGCGCGGATGCGGGCGTACTCCTCGGCGAAGCGCGCACGGTGCTCGGGGTCGAGGGTGCTCAGCACGCGCGCGCCGTCGAGGTCGAGGCCGAGGCCCGCCGCACGGGCGCGGATCTCGGCCTCCTCGCCGAGGATCGTGAGCCGGGCGATGCCGCGCTTGAGCACGGTCGCGGCGGCGCGGAGGATCCGGTCGTCGCCGCCCTCGGGCAGGACGATGTGGCGGCCGGCGATGCGCGCGCGCTCGATCAGCCCGTACTCGAACATCAGCGGCGTGACGACCTCGGACCGGCCGACGTCGAGGAGGGTGAGCAGCTCGACCGCGTCGACCGCCTCCTGGAAGAGGGCGAGGGAGGTGTCGCGCTTGCGCGGGGAGTCGGCCGCCAGGCGGCCGCGGGCCGCGGTGACGCGGACGGCGGTGTCGTAGGTGCCGAGCTCGGTCATCACGATCGGCACGCGGCTGTCGACGCCCTCGATCAGCCGGACGATCGGCTCCGGCAGCTCGAAGCCGCCGTTGAGGATGATGCCGGTGACGGTGGGGAACGTGCCGGAGGCGTACGCCATGATCACGGCGAGGACGACCTCGGGCCGGTCTCCGGGGACGATCACGACGCCGCCCTCGGTGAGCCGCGGCAGGACGTTGACCATGGACATGCCGGCGATCACCACGCCGAGCGCCTCGCGGCCGAGCAGCTCCGGATCGCCCGCGACGACGACGCCGTCGACCGCCTCGACCAGGCGGGACAGGCTCGGAGCGACGAGGAACGGATCCTCGCGGATCGCCCAGACCGGGACGGTGGCGGGGATGCTCTCGCGGATCGCGGCGACGGCGTCGGCGGCGGTGTCGGGATCGGCGCGGTTCGCGATCACTCCGATGAGGCTCGCGTGGGCCGTGCGGAGCTCGACCGAGGCGAGCTCCGTGATCTGGCGCATCTCCTCAGGCGTGCGCGCGGGCGCCTGGCCCAGCTGCTCGCTGCGGGACGAGTCACGGCCGGTGAGGACGAGCAGGACCGGAGCGCCGAGGTTGGCGGCGATGCGGGCGTTGTAGCCGAGCTCGGTGGGGCTGCCGACGTCCGTGTAATCGGAGCCGAGGATGACGACGGCGTCGCACCGGGCCTCGACGCCCTTGTACCTCTCGACGATCCGCGAGAGCGCCGCCTCACCGTCGGCGTGGACGTCCTCGTAGGTGACGCCGATGCAGTCCTCGTAGGCGAGGCCCGAGTCGGAGTGGCCGAGCAGCATCTCGAGCACGTAGTCCGGCTCGGAGGTGGAGCGGGCGATCGGGCGGAAGACGCCGACCCGCTGCACCTGGCTGCTGAGCGCATCGAGGACGCCGAGGGCGACCGTGGACTTGCCCGAATGACCTTCGGCGGACGAGATGTAGATGCTTTGAACCATCGGATCCAGCCTACCGAGGGGGTCCCTCCGCCTGGCTGAGTAGAGGCCAGGGATGGGAGGGCGTGCATGGCGCGCGGCTGTGGAGGAGCGTCCGCAGTCGGTAGGGCCTCGTAGCGGCTGTGCGGCGGTCCATCGGCGGAGCAGGCGGGCCGGTTAACGGAAGAAGACCCCCCGCGCACCCGCCAGAGCCCGGTTACCCTTGCTGCGTTTCCGCCCTGGGGGAGTTGGCCTGGATGGCGCCACGCGGGGAGCCGGGTGACAGTCTAACCGACGACGGCGGCCGAGGAGAGCGGGGCGTGTCGGGGTCGTGGTCAGCGGGAGCCTCCGACACCGGCTAGTATCGATGAGTCGCGGCTCAGGTCGTGCCAGGAGGATTCGCCTAGTGGCCTATGGCGCACGCTTGGAAAGCGTGTTGGGTGAAAGCCCTCGGGGGTTCGAATCCCCCATCCTCCGCGAACGGTGTCCGTTGCTCTCGCCAGCACGGGCACCGTTTTGTTTAACCGGTGCGGCCGATCGTCGGAGCCCGGTCGACCGGTGAAGGCGTCGATCGGAGCGGCCCACTCACGCAGCGCCGGGTTCGCCCTGCCGGGGCACACCCGGCTGCAGCCGACGACGTCGCGCCGAGCAGGCGCCGCCGATCGTTCGGCGCGCGCCGGGCGTGCGGGATCAGCCGTAGAGGTGGTTCGTCCGCGCGCAGGAGTCGGAGCAGAAAGCGCCACGGCGGGCGACGAGCGGGGCCGAGCAGGCGGCGCAGACGGGGCGGAAGAAGAGTTCGGCTATGGATCGCGACATGGTCCGACCGTAGGTGCCGGTCCCGGATCGTGCCCGTCGCCATCCGTATTACGACAACGCGGACGACAGGGCGGCGATACGGACCCCCCGGCGACGCCGGCCGTCAGTCGGCGATGCGCTCGAGCCATTCGTCGAGCAGGAGCCGCTCCCCCGCGCTGAGGGGCTCGATCTGCGGCAGCGCCGTCCGCAGGGCGACGGCGTGCGCGACGACCGCACGGGCGGCGGGATCGGTGGGGCCCGCCTCCGCCGTGGTGATCGCCGCGAGGACGGACTCGCGCGAGCGGGACGAGAGCTCGTCGTCGGGGTCGGCGAGGGCGGTCAGCGTGAGGGTGCAGCCGAGCGCGGCCGACTGGAGCAGGCGGGAGGCCCGCTCGACGTCGACGGTGAGGCGGCCGGCTTCGGCGACGGCCCGGACCGCGTCGAGGAGGACGCCGCGGGACAGGCGCGCCGCCTCCGACTCCTCCCCCGGCCGCGCGGTGAACATCAGCGCGTAGAGGTGCGGTTCGGCGAGTCCGAAGGCGACGTGGTGATCCCAGGCGGCACGGAGCGCGTCGACCGGGTCGGCCGGCGCCTCGCTCCGCTCGAAGTCGGCGAGGGCCGTGGCGAATCCGGCTGCCGCGGCCGAGTCGAGCAGCCCGCGCAGGTCGCCGAACGTCCGGTAGATCGTGGGGGCCTGCACCCCCGCCGCCGCGCTGATCGCCCGCGTCGACACCGCGTCCCGCCCGCCGTCCGCCAGCAGCTCGACCGTCGCTCGGAGGATCCGCTCCCGCGTCGTCCCGCTCTCACTCATGCTACCGACGCTAACACGCTTCCGTTAGCGCCTCGTCTCCCCGAGCGGCCCGGGTCGCGTCAGCGCCGTCGGGCGGTCCCGAAGATCCCGCGGACCACCTCGCGCAGCAGCGTCCTGCCGGCGCTCGAGCCCAGCACCTCCTCGACGACCGTCTTGTCGCGGCGGGTGGTGCGGGTCCCGCGGGAGGTCGGTGCCGTGCGCCGTCGGGAGCGCTCGGCGGCCTGGTCGGCGGCGCGCTCGGCGGCGGCCCGCTCCTTCGCGCGGCGGGCGGCGTCCGCGGTCTCCTCCTTGGCGCGACGCGCGTCCTCCTTCGCGCGGCGAGCGTCGTCGGCGGCCTGCTGCTCGGCGGCGGCGCGGGCCTCCTCGGCGTCGGCGGCGGCGTCGAGCCGGCGGGTGAGGATCTCGCGGGCGGAGTCGCGGTCGAGGGGCGTGCCGTAGCGCGCGAGGAGCGGGGACCTCTGGACGCTCGCCTCGCGGTCGGCCTCGGGGGTGGGCTTCATCGAGCCGAGCGGGGCGCGGAGACGCGTCCAGGCGACCGGGGTCGGGGCGCCGCGCTCGTTCATGACCGTCACGATCGCCTCGCCGATGGGGAGCGCCTGGAGGACCTCACCGAGGTCGTAGTCGCTCTCGGGGTAGGTCGAGACGGTGGCGCGGAGGGCCTTGGCATCGTCCGGCGTGTGCGCGCGGAGCTGGTGCTGCACGCGGGAGCCGAGCTGGGCGAGGACGTCGCCCGGCACGTCCTTCGGGGTCTGCGTGACGAAGACGATGCCGACGCCCTTGGAGCGGATGAGGCGCACGGTCTGGGTGATCGCGGCGAGGAAGTCCTTCGACGCGTCGCGGAAGAGCAGGTGCGCCTCGTCGAAGAAGAACACCAGCTTCGGCTTGTCGAGGTCGCCGACCTCCGGCAGGTCGTTGAAGAGGTCGGCGAGCAGCCACATCAGGAAGGTGGAGAACAGAGCCGGTCGGTCGGCGACTCCGGGGACCTCGAGGAGGCTGACGACGCCGCGCCCGTCGGCGGCGAGGCGGAGGAACTCGGCCGTGTCGATCTCGGGCTCGCCGAAGAACACGTCGGCGCCCTGGTCGGCGAACGCGATCAGCTCGCGGAGGATCACGCCGGCGGTCGCCTTGGACAGCCCGCCGAGCTCGGCGAGCTCCGCCTTGCCCTCGTCGCCGACGAGGTAGGTGAGCACGGCGCGGAGGTCGGACAGGTCGACGAGCGGGAGACCGGCGCTCTCGGCGTAGTGGAAGACGAGACCGAGGCTCGACTCCTGCGTGTGGTTGAGGCCGAGCACCTTCGCGAGCAGCAGCGCGCCGAATCCCGTCACGGTGGCGCGGACGGGGACGCCGGTGCCGATGCCGCCGAGCGCGAAGTACTCGGCGGGGGCCGCCTCCGCCCGCCAGTCCTGGCCGATGCCGCGGGTGCGGGCGAGCAGCGCGTCGGTCGCGGTGCCCGGAGTGGCGAGGCCGGAGAGGTCGCCCTTGATGTCCGCGGCGAAGACGGGGACGCCGTGGGCCGAGAGCTGCTCGGCGAGGACCTGCAGCGTCTTCGTCTTGCCGGTGCCGGTCGCGCCGACGACGAGGCCGTGCCGGTTGAGCATGCCGAGCGGGATGCGGACGGGCACGTCGATCCGCGCGTCGCCGTTGACGAGGGCGCCGAGCTCGAGGGCCGGGCCGGTGAACGCGTACCCGGCGCGCACGGCGTCGACGGCGCTCTCGGGGAGCGGACCGGGGGCCGGGGCGGGCGCCGAGGGGGTGGGCGGAGCATCTGCATCCGGAGCGATCGGACCGGAAGCGACGGCGTCCGGAGCGACGGCGTCCGGAGCGACGGGAGCAGCGGACTGCTCCGCTCCGCTCCCCGACGCCGCCACCAGCCGCACGTCGTCCGCGACGGCCTCCGCCTCCTCCGGGCCGGCCGCCGCGTTCAGCGCCGCGGCCGCCGCCTCCGCTCGCATCAGGGCCTCGGCGGCCTCCGCCTGCAGTCGGCGGGCGGCCTCCAGGGCCGCGCGCGCCTCGTCCCTCGCCGAGGCGAGCCCGTCGTCGTCACTCATGGGCTCAGCCTAGGTCGGCGGCGCCGGTCAGTCCTCGCGGACGTGCCAGGACTGTCCGTACCCGCCGTCGGCCTCGGGGCGGGCCATCAGCTCGAGGAACGGGTCGGCGCTGAACGCCTCCGGCCCGAGCACTCCGGCGCCGGTCCACACGCCGGTCGCGAGGAGCTCGAGCGCGACCACCGGGTTGAGCGCCGTCTGCCAGACCACGCACTGGGTGCCGTACTCGGCCATCGTCCACTCGTTGTCGCTCACGTGGTAGAGGTACACCTCGCGGCGGGCGCCGTCCTTCGTGCCCGAGACGAAGAGGCCGGCGCAGGTCCTGCCCGTCATCCGCGGGCCGATGCCGGCGGGGTCGGGCAGGGCGGCGGCGACGACGTCGCGCGGCGAGACCTCGACGGGACCGCCGGCCGAGCGGACCCGCAGGGGCTCGGTGCTGTCCAGGCCGAGGAGGTGGAGGGTGCGCAGGACGCCGATGAACTGCTCGCCGAGGCCGTACTTGAAGGTGACCTTCTTGGCGTCGAGCCAGCGCGGCATCAGCAGCACCTCCTCGTGCTCGACGTTCACGCACTCGACCGGGCCGATGCCCTCGGGGAACTCGAACACCTCCGGCTCCGAGAAGGGGGCGGTGGTGTACCAGCCGCGGTCGCGCTCGAACACCACCGGCGGGTTCAAGCACTCCTCGATCGTGGTCCAGATGGAGAAGGACGGAGCGAAGATCTCGCGGCCGTCCGCGCCGTGCACGACGAGGTTCGCTCCGTCCCGCACTCCGAGCTCGTCGATCTCGTCGAAGAGGTGGTCGGAGGCGTAGCGGGCGAAGACGTCGGAGAGTCCCGGCTCCACGCCCATGCCCACCAGGGCGAGGCGGCCGCGGGAGGACCACTCCTCCGCCGCGGCGAACTGCTCGTCGCCGAGCTTGAGCCCCGTCAGCTCGTGGGGCCGCTCGGGGTGCGGGAGCGAGAGGCTCATCGCCATGTCGAGGTAGTCGGCCTCGGCGGCGAGCGCTCCGGCGAAGATCGTCGGGACGAAGCGCGGCTCGACGGCGTTCATCACGTGGGTCGCCCCGTGCGCGCGGGCGACGGTCTCGACGTTCTCGGCGTCGGAGGCGTCGATCCGCGCGGCGACGAAGCGGTCGTCTGCACCGTGCCGCTCCGCGATCCAGGCGACCGTGCGCTCGGCGCGAGCGAGGTCGTAGTCGCAGACGATGATCTGCTCGAAGAAGGAGCGGCGCGCGGCGATCTTCGCGAAGGCGTCGCCGACGCCGCCGGCGCCGACCAGGAGGATTCTCATGGGGACACCGTAGCGACGGATCGCGTCGTCCACCATGCCGAGCACCGACGGAATCGGAGCGGAGCGCGCCTTCCGGCCACCGGATCCGTCATAGGGCGGCCCGCTCCCCCCGCTCGAGCAGGCGGAGGAAGCCGGAGAGGTGCCCGAGGCCGGTCAGCGAGGTCGGGAGCGACGCGGCGAGCGCCGGCGAGTGCACCAGGTACGCCGCCCACTTCGCCCGCGAGACCGCGACGTTCAGGCGGTTGGGCAGGAGGAGGAACTCCATCCCGCGCGGGACGTCGGCCCCGGAGGACGCGGCGAGCGACACGATGGCGACCACCGCCTCCCTGCCCTGGAAGAGGTCGACCGTGCCGACCGGGGTCTCCTCGAGGCCCGCGGCGTCGAGGGCGGTGCGGAGGAGCCCGCCCTGAGCGTTGTAGGGCGCGACGACGATGACGTCGGCCGCGGTCAGCGTCCGCTCGCCGTGCTCGTCGGTCCAGGCGCGGCCGACGAGGGAGAGGGCGATCTCGACGACGCGCCTCGCCTCGTCCGGCGAGGAGGTGGTGTCGCCCGCGTGCTCGACCGGGACGGAGTGCACGCCCGGCTCGACCCCCTCCAGGTGGCGCACCTGCGGCGCCCGCGACCGCAGCGCGCCCTCGTAGGACAGCTCGGAGACGGCGTCGGAGAGCGCCGGGTGCATCCGGTGGGTCTGCGCGAGGAAGTAGCCGTACTCGGGCGGGAGGACGTCGTGCCCGTCGGCGAGCCAGCCGAGCGCCGACTCGTCGACCGGCTCCGGGTGCGCGCCCTGGCTCACCTGGGGCAGCTGCTGCGGATCGCCGAGCAGGAGCAGCCGCTGGGCGGAGACGGCCGACGCGATCGTCGGGGCGAGCGAGAACTGCCCGGCCTCGTCGACCACCAGGAGGTCGAGCGAGCGGCGCGGCACGGTGACCGGATTCGCGAAGGTCCAGGCGGTGCCGCCGATGACGCAGCCGCCGCCCTCCTCGAGGACCGCGGTGAGTGCCGCCGCGTTCTTCACCGGCGCCCAGGGCGTCGCCTCGAGCGCCTCGGGCGGCGTGCCGTTCTTGGGCACCTTCGCTACGCGGGAGGGATCGACGCCGCGGCCGACGACGGCGCTCAGCACGTTCTCGACCACCGAGTGCGACTGGCCGACCACGCCGATGCGCCAGCCGTGCTCGTTCACCAGCCGTGCGATCACGTGGGAGCCGACGTAGGTCTTGCCGGTGCCGGGCGGACCCTGCACGGCGAGGGTCGCCCGGTCGAGTCCGAGCAGAGTGGTGACGACCGCGCCGATCACGTCGTCGCCCTGCACAGGAGCGACGGCTCCCGGCGGCACGCGGCGGAGGACGTCGAGCGCCGGGTCGGCCAGCATCGCGGGCAGCGCGTCGAGGACCTCGCCGCCCCACTCCGCGATCGCCTCGGGCTGGGGCGCGGCGCGCGGCGGCGGCGCGGGGGCGAGGGCGACCGGAGCGTCGTCGTGCGGATCCTCCCCCGCCTTCAGGCCCTCCTTGAGGAGCAGGACGATCCGCTCCCCGTCGTCGTCGACCGCGAGGATCTCGGAGCGCTCGGAGGCGCCGCGCAGACCGGGACCGGGCGAGGGCGCACCAGGGGGCGCCGGGGCCTCGTAGACCAGGTACGGCGACGAGCCGGTGCCGAGCCGGCTGCCGGGAGCGAGCCGGCCGAGGATCCGCAGCTCGCGCGACTGCGTGCGGGCGCGCGGGAGCTTCGCCCAGTCGCGGACGACCTCGACCCGGTCGATCATCACGACGTCGCGGGTGTCCGCCCACTCGTCCAGCGGCTGCCGGAGGCGGTCGAAGTGCTCCTGCCAGAAGGTCTTGGCCTCGCGGCGGTGGTAGTCGATCGCCGCGCCGGCGAGGGCGAGCGCGGTCTGGTCGGCGGTGCGCTCCCGCGGCTCGATCCCCTCGACCTGCGCCAGCAGGGCGACCGCGACCGGGTGCGGCTCGCGGGGCACGGGGATCTCGACCTCGAGCAGCGGCGGCAGCTCCTCGCGCGGCGGAGCGAGCTCCAGGAGCCAGTCGCGCAGGCGGAGCGTGGAGCGGCAGTCGTAGGCGTTGTACTCGGCGACGAGGTCGAGCCCGCGCTGCCCCTCGACAGGATCGGCCCTCTGTGCGGCGCGCGCCTCCACGTACATCTCGATGCTGTCGGCGGCGTTCGTGACGCCGGACGCATCGCGCTCCTCCTCGCCCATGTAGAGCGGCTCCAGCTTCTTGAGCGAGTAGCTGCGCGAGCCCACGCGGAGCGCCCGCCGCACCACCGGGTACAGGTCGACCAGGACGCCGTCGCGCAGGAGCGCGTCGACCTCCTCCTCGCCGACCCCGTGGCGGAGCGCGAGCGAGAGCAGGTGGCTGCGCTCGTAGGAGGCGTAGTGGTAGACGTGCATCCGGGGGTGCTCGGCCCGGCGCGCCCGCAGGAGCGCGAGGAAGTCGAGGAGCGCCCGGCGCTCGGCCGCGAGGTCGTGCGCCCAGAGCGCGGTGAAGCGCTCCTGGTCGTCGACCATGCCGAAGAGGTAGTCGAGGCCCCACTCGCGGTTGTCCTCGGTGTAGAGCGGGTCGCCCTCGAAGTCGAAGAAGAGGTCGCCCGGATCGGGCGCGGGCAGCCCGGCGAGCACGGAGGCGTCGATCACCTCGACGGCCGGCACCGGCGAGGACTCCGACCGCAGCTGCAGCCGCGCCTGGGCGCGCAGGCCCTCGAGCGTGCCCGCGCCCAGCCCGGCGACTGGGCCGTCGTGCTCGGCGAGCGCGTCGAGGGTGAGGACGCCGGCCGCTGTCAGCTTCGCCCGCTGGTCGAGCCGCATCCCGGCGACGAGGATCGGATCGCGGTGCGCCTGGACCTCGGGCGCGCAGACCGAGCAGCGTCCGCAGGAGGGGTAGCGCGGATCGCCCCACGCCAGCGGCTCGTCGGCGGCGAGGCGCTCGTCGAGCACGGCGCGGAGCCGGGCGCGCTGCACCCGCTGGACCGGGGCGACGACGGCCAGCTCGTGGCTGGTGACGGAGCCGTCGCCGAGCACGAGGTGCACCTGCTCCCCCACGCGGACGCCGCGCGCCTGCATCTGCTCGGCGTAGGCGGCGAGCTGCAGCAGCGCCGGGATCTTCGCGTGCCGGGCGAGCTTGGTGTCGTAGACCTCGTAGGCGCCGTCGGCGGTGCGGAGGAGGAAGTCCGAGAAGCCCAGGAACTCGCCGTCGAAGAAGGTGGCCTGGTAGAGCACGTCGACCCCGGCGCGCATCGCCTCGACGGCCGCCTCGGCCGCCGCGGGGTAGCCGGAGGGCGCGGGGCGCTCGAACTCGACCACCTCGTGCGTGCGCTTCAGCTCGGCGAGGAAGCGGTGCTCGTGCTCGTCGCCGAGCACCGCGGTGCGCTCGAGCATCCCGTCCCTCTCGGCCTCGAGGCGCGGGGCGCGGCCCAGCAGGGCGTCGAACCGGCGGAGGACCGCCCACTCGCAGGCCGCCCAGTTCGACAGGTCGGTGGGGCTCGTGACCACGCGGCCGGACTCCAGGTACACGCGACTCCTTCCGCGACCACCGGGCGGCGATCGGCTCCAGGCTAGGGCGCCCCTCCGACACTCGTGCGGCCGCGGCCACCACCCGCACCGCTCCGGCTCCGCGTGGCAGGCTGGGCCGATGACCCGCGCGCGCTTCGAGATCATCCCGGCCGACGACATCGGCGAGCGCGCCGCGCGAGCGTTCCCGGACCCCTCCGCGGTGACGCTGACCGTGACGAGCCTGCCGAAGCACGGGACCGAGCGGACCGTGGACTGCGCGGTCGCGCTGGCCGGGCGCGGGTTCCGCGTGGTGCCCCACCTGGCGGCGCGGAACGTCGAGGGCCGCGCCGCACTCGAGCGGGTCCTCGGGCGGATGGGCGAGGCGGGGATCGACGAGGCGTTCGTGATCTCGGGCGACGCGTCCTCGGCGGCCGGCACCTACTCCACGAGCCTCGAGCTCATCCGCGACGCCCGCGAGATCTCACCCGGGCTGGCCCTGGACATCGCAGGCTACCCCGAGGGCCACCCGCACCTCTCCGACGAGAGCATCGAGCGGCACCTGCGCGAGCGCGCTCCGTTCATCCGCTCGATCGTCACGCAGATGTGCTTCGACGTGGACGCGGTGGTCCGCTACGCCGATCGGCTGCGCGAGACGGGGATCACGGCCGATCTGTGGGCGGGCGTGCCGGGGCCGGTCGAGCGCTCGCGGCTGCTGACGCTGGGCGCACGGATCGGAGTGGGCTCCTCGCTCGGCTTCCTGAAGCGGAGCACCTCGGTGGCCGGCGGGCTCCTCCGCGGACGCCGCTTCGACCCGTCCGCGTTCGTCACGCGCCTGGAAGCGGCGGCGGGCGACCGCCTCGCGGGCCTGCACGTGTACACCTTCAACGAGCTCGACTCCCTCGCCGCCTTCGGCTGATCGGCGAGCCTCCGCGCTCCTCGGGCGACGATCCTCAGGGCCTCGAAGCCCTCACGCGGAGGGCGCTGCGCCGGTCAGGTGGTGCGGCGGATCCAGATCGGCGGGTGCGGGAGCTCGGCCTCGGTGCGCAGGCGGCCGGCGAGCGGAGCCCAGACCACGAGCGCCACGCCGATCCCGAGCAGCAGGCCGCCGACGGTGTCGCTCAGCCAGTGGGCGCCGAGGTAGGTGCGGCTCGCCATCATCGCCACGGTGTAGAGGAAGCCCGCGATCCAGACCCACAGCAGCGGGAACACCAGGGCCAGCACCATCGCCGTCGTCGCCGCGTTGGCTGTGTGGCCGGACGGGAAGGAGCCGTAGTCGCTGGTGACGAGCATGTCGGCCGGGCGGGCGCGTCCCACCAGCTCCTTGACGAGCTGGGTGGCGCCCACGCTGACCAGCGCGGCGATCGCGTAGTAGAGCGCGGCCCACCGCCTGCGGAACACCAGCAGCACGGCGACGATGCCGAGCGGGATGAGCGTCGTGCCGACGAGCCCCGCTCCGACCGTGTTCATGACGAGGGCCGGGATGTCCCAGACCGGCGAGCGGTGCTCGACGATCTCGTCCATCCACTCCACGTCGAAGCGGAAGGCCGAGGTGGGGCGGAAGGCGATCAGCACGGCGAGGAGCACCGTGAGCAGGATCGCGAGCGACGCGGAGATCAGCGGCCAGCGGCGGGAGACCCGGTGGGCCGCCTCCTTCGTCAGCAGCCGGGCGGCGACGTCGTCGGACGGCACCTGCTCGCGCATCCGCGCACGCTGGACGGCGTCGGGGCGCGCGATTCCGGGCTCGGTCGACAGGCGGTCGTCGCGGTGATCCATCCGGACATGATGCCGTCACCCGGCGTTCCCCCGCTGGGGGTTGCGGGACGGCTCGGCCGACCGCACGGAAGCCCGGCGTCCGTGCGCCGGGTTCGTGGCACGGTTCGACCGGCCGTGCGGATGCCCGGCCTTCCCCCGCGGGGGTCTCGCGGCGCGGCTCAGCCGGCCGCGCGGGCCAGGCGGGCGGCGCGGAGGGCGTCGAGCCGGGTCGGCTCGGAGGAGCGGGCGAGGAGCCGCGCGGCGACGGCGCTCACGCGGGAGTCGTCCGAGGCGGAGGCCCGCTCGAGGGCGGCGGCCGCGTCGGGACCGGTGATCGAGCCGAGCGCCATCACGGCCGAGACCGCGAGCGCGGAGTCGTCGCTGCCGGCGGCCCCGTCCAGCGCGTCGACGGCAGGACGCGCATCGTCGCCCAGGTAGCCGAGTGCGGCAGCGGCGTGACGCCGGACCGGCGCGGACCCCTCGCGGAGGGCCTGCTCCAGACCGGGGACGGCCGCGGCGCCGAAGGAGGCGAGGACGTCGGTGAGCACGTTCTGCGCCTCCGCGTCGTCGTCGCCGAGCAGGCCGAGCAGGACCGGCAGCGCGCGCTCGTCGCCGAGGCGGCCCAGCGCGAAGCGGGCCTTCGCAGCAACGGCGGGCTCGGAGTCGGCGGCCAGCGGGGCGATGTCGTCGAGCGTCGCCGGGTCGAGGATCTTGCTGAGCACGTGCAGCGCCTGCGTGCGCACTCGGGGCTCGCGGCCGAGCGCCTCGCGGGCGACGGGGACGGCGGCGGAGCCGAGGCGGCCGAGCGACCAGGTGAGCACGTCGCGGACGAAGAAGTCCGGCTCCTCCCACAGGTGCGCGGCGAGGGGCTCGGCGGTGGCGGGCTCGGCGAGCTCGCCCAGGGTCATCGCCGCACGGAGGCGGACGTCGCGGTCGGGGTCGGAGAGCTCGGCGAGCAGGGCGGAGGAGTCGCGGGAGGACATGGGAGGGGACTGTAGCAGCGGCGCTCGGGAGCGGATCCAGCGAGGGCCCGAACACCCGGGAGGAGCTGCAGGAGCGGGGCGTGCCGGACCGCTGGGACCCGGAGCCGAGCGCTCAGTCCTGCAGCGCCGGAACGCTCCTCGGCCGGACGATCAGCCAGAGCGCCAGGATCGAGACGGTCGCCGTCGCCATCATCACCAGGGCCATCGGCACGGCCGAGCCGGCGCCGAAGACCCCCGAGATCGGCGACAGCAGTCCGGCGGTGCCGAAGTTGACCGCTCCGAGCAGCGACGCGGCCGTCCCCGCCTCCCGGCCGTGGTTGACCAGGCCGAGGACCTGCACGCACGGGAAGCTGAAGCCGCAGGACGCGATGAAGAACCACAGCGGGACGAGCGTGCCCCAGAGCCCCAGCCCGAGCACGTCGAAGAGGGCGATCAGGCCGGCGGAGGTGAACAGCGTCAGCGTCGTGATCGCGAGGATCCACTGCGGCCCGATCCTCCGGCTGAGGTAGGAGGACGCCTGCACGCCGAGGACGACGCCGAGCGAGTTCACGGCGAAGAGCAGCCCGTACTGCTGCGCGTCGAATCCGTAGAGGCCCTGGAACAGGAACGAGGAGCTGGAGAGGTAGGTGAACAGGCCGGCGAACGTCATGCCCCCGATCACCGCCACTCCGAGGAACACACGGTCGCTGAGGACGGCCCGGTAGCGCTGCACGAGCGAGCGGTGCTCGCGCTCGTGTCGGGCGGCGCGGGGCCGGGTCTCGACGACGAGCACGCCGACGGCCGCGACGACCAGCACGCCGTAGGCGGCGAGGAAGACGAAGATCCCGCGCCAGTCCATGATCAGCAGCAGCTGCGAGCCGATGACCGGCGCGAGCACGGGCGCGAGGCCCGACACCAGGGCGAGCCGGGACAGCATCCGCACCAGCGGGCGGCCGCCGAAGAGGTCGCGGACCATCGCCATCGCGACCACGCCGCCCGCCGCCGCGCCGGCCCCCATCAGGAAGCGGAAGACGCCGAGGGTGACGATCTCGGGGGCGAGCGCCGCGCCGACGCAGGCCAGCACGTGCAGCGAGGTGGCCAGGAGGATCGGCAGGCGCCGGCCGACCGCGTCGCTCCAGGGGCCCACGACCAGCTGGCCGAGCGCGAAGCCGAGGGTCGTGCCGGTGAGGGTCAGCTGGACCGCCGCCTCCGACACGTTCAGCTCGCTCTGCAGCGCGGGGAACGCCGGCAGGTAGAGGTCGATCGTGAACGGCCCGAGGGCGGTCAGCGAGCCGAGGACGATCACGTAGACGAGGCGCTGGCGGGCCGTCAGGGCGTCGCCCGGGTGGCGGTGCACGGGGAGGGAGCCGGTCGGAGTCGAGGCGGGAGTGGACACGGAGTGCCTTCCTGCGCAGGGCGCAGCGGGGTGGGAGGGAATGAGGGGGGCGGCCGGTGTCGTCCTCGGCGCGGGAGCGGACCTCGTCGGCTCCACGCCGCTCGGTCGAATCAATTCGATCACGTGTCGGACAGTGGCGCTACCCCTCGGCCCGCCGTCGGGTCAGACCGGGTGGAGCGGAGTGCCGAGCGGGTCGGCGAGCAGGCGCTCGAAGGCGAGCTCGGCTGCGCCCAGCATGAGCAGATCGGCGCCGAGCTCGGTCCGCACGATGCGCACGGAGTCGAGCGCGACCCGGAAGGGGCCGCCGCGGCCCAGGCGCTCCTCCAGGAACCCCGGCGCGACTCCGATCAACGCCCCGAGGAAGCCGCCCAGCACCACGAGCTGCGGGTTGAACACGTTGATCACGTTGCGCAGGGCGACCGCGAGGTGCCCGAGCTGGCGCTCGACCTCGGCGCGGACGGCCGGGTCCTCGGAGGCGGCGAGCGCCTCCTCCAGCCGCTCGCTCTCGTCGAGGCCGAGCACGGTGAGCAGCTCGGCGCGGCCGACCTCGGTCTCGAGGCAGCCGACGGCGCCGCAGTGGCAGTCGATGCCCGCGCTGTTGACGAGGGTGTGGCCGATCTCCCCCGCGTAGCCGTCGATGCCGTGCAGAGGCGCGCCGCCGACGATGACGCCGGCGCCCACTCCGCTCGCGCCGCCGTTGAGGTAGACGAGGTGCGAGACGTCGCGGCCGGCGCCGAGGACGCTCTCGGCGAGCGCACCGAGGTTGGCGTCGTTCGCCGAGAGGACGGGCAGGCCGGTCGCGTCCGCGAGCATGCGGGAGAAGGGCTCGTCGTCCCAGCCGAGGTGCGGGCCGACCCGGACGAGGCCGTCGGCGTCGCGGACGAGGCCGGGCACCGCGACGCCGATGCCGACCGTCCGCGTCTCCTCGGGCAGCTCGGCCAGCAGCTCGGCGACCGCCTCGGCCGCCAGACGCGCGGCGGCCTCGGCGGTGGGGACGGAGGCGGAGCGGCGGATGCGGCGGCGGACGACGGCGTCGACGCCGACCACGGCGACCGTGACGGCGTCGATCTCGGGGTTCACGGCGAGCGCGACGACTCCGGGATCGGCCTCGACGACGGGGCTCGGCCGGCCGACCTGGTTCGGCGTGGCGGGCTCGCGCTCGCGCACGATGCCGAGCTCCACCAGCTCGCCGACCAGTGCCGCGATCGTGGAGCGGTTGAGGCCGGTCAGGCGGGTCAGCTGCGAGCGGGAGCGGGGGCCGCCGCGGTGCACGAGGCGGAGGATCGCCGAGAGGTTGTGCCGCCTGACGCGGTCGAGGTTGTTGCCGCGCGTCGCGTGGTCGGGCATCGACTGCCACTGCGGCGCCGTCGGCTGCCTCGAGACCGAGGTCGGCCGCGC
>NZ_PSTO01000044.1:0-26096 GCF_002930975.1 Rathayibacter sp. AY1A3
CCCCCGCCCCCCGCCGCATCCGCCTCCGCCTCCTGGTCGCGCTGCTGGTGCTCGCGCTGGTCCTCGCCGGCGCGGGCATCGCCCTCTCGCTCGCCTCGCGGAGCGGAGGCGCGGGCGCTCCGGCCGCGAGCTCCCCCGACCCCGGCCCGACCTCCTCCGTCGACATGGCCGAGCGCGTCGCCGGTCTCGAGAAGCGCTTCGCCGCCGGGTTCCCGCAGCACAGCATCGTCCTCACGGGCAGCTCCACGATCGGCCGCTGGACGACCTCCAAGGAGGATCTGCGCCCGCTCGAGACCTACAACATCGGGATCGGCGGCACGACCGTCGCCGATCACCTCGCGTGGCTTGACCGCATGGTCGTCCCCTTCGATCCCCGCGCCGTGATCGTGTACGTGGGAGCGAACGACATCAGCGGCGAGGAGGGCTCGCGCACCGGCGCCCAGACCGCCGGCGCCGTCGTCGAGTACCTCCAGCGCGTGGAGGAGGTCGCCCCCGACGCCGAGCTGTTCTACGTCGAGATCGCGGAGACGCCCGCCCGCGCCTCCGTCGGTGCCGAGGTCCGCGCCGCCAACACCGCGGTCAGCGCCTACGCCGAGACGGACGACCGCGTCACCTTCGTCCCCACCGCCGACGCGCTCGTCACCTCCGACGGCTCTGTCGACCCCTCCCTCTTCGTCGACGACGGCCTGCACTTCGACGAGGCCGGCTACGCCCGGTTCTCGGAGGCGGTCCGCGCGGTGGTCCTGCCCGCTCTGGAGTGAACCGGCGGGCCGACGCACTGCAGCCCCGCTCGACGTGAGCGGCCCGGGGACACCGCGCCCGGAGCCCCCAGTGTTGACCCTGAAGGGGGACACGGCCCCTCCGCCGCGCGCGCCTATCCTGGCCCCGCGTCATCGCCGACAGCGCCCTCTGCACCGCCGCAGACCGCCGCTCGCTCAGCAGCGCCGACCGTCTCGGAGTCACCGATGCCCCGCTCGAGGATCCGCCCCCGCGGTCTCGCCCTGCTCACCGTCCTGGCGATCACGGCCGCCGCGCTCGTCGCCGGGCCCGCGGGTCCGGCGTCCGCCGCTCCCGTCGTGCCCGCCGGCTTCACCGACTCGCGGGTGGCGGCCGTCCCCGCGCCGACCGCCCTCGCCTTCACGACCGACGGGCGCACCCTCGTCTCCTCGCAGACCGGAGCGATCCGGGTGATCCGCGCCGGCGGCCTGGTCGCCACTCCGGCCCTCGACCTGCGCTCGAAGGTCTGCGCCAACGGCGAGCGCGGTGTGCTCGGCCTCGCGGTCGACCCGGCACCGGGCTCGCGCACCGTCGTCGTCTACTACACCGCGAAGGGCTCCGACTCCTCCTGCCCGACCAACGCCGGCGGCACGGTGAACCCCGCGGGAGCCCCGCGCAACCGCGTCTCCTCGTTCCAGCTCGGCACCGACGACCGCATCGACCCGGCCTCCGAGCGCGTCCTCCTCGACGGCATCTACTCCCCCGCGAGCAACCACAACGGCGGCGACCTCGCCATCGGCAAGGACGGCCTGCTCTACGTCAGCGTCGGCGACGGCGGCTGCGACTACCGCGGCGGAGTCGGCTCGCCGGGCGGCAGCGGCTGCGGCGGCCGGAACGACGCCGCGCGCGACCCGAACATCCTGAACGGCAAGATCCTGCGGGTCACCCTCACCGGCGGCGTCCCGGCCGGCAACCCGTACCTGGGCACCGGAACCGCCTCGTGCCGGCTCGCCCCGGCCGCCGCGGGCGTGCGCTGCCGCGAGACGTTCGCGAGCGGCCTGCGCAATCCGTTCCGGATGGCGTTCGACCCGAACGCGACCGGCACCGTGTTCCGCATCAACGACGTGGGCCAGGACGCCTGGGAGGAGATCGACCAGGGTGTCGCCGGCGCCGACTACGGCTGGAACACCCGCGAGGGCCACTGCGCGAAGACCGGCTCGGCCTCGAACTGCGGAGCCGCGGCGCCCGCCGGGCTCACCGACCCGGTCCACGACTACGCGCACAGCAGCGGCTGCGCCTCGATCACGGGCGGCGCCTACGTCCCTCGCGGTGTCTGGCCGGCCGCCTACGACGGCGCGTACCTCTTCGGCGACTACGTCTGTGGGAAGATCCGGACCCTCGGCCGCACCGGCGCGGCAGGCGATCTCGTGACCGGCCTCGGCGGCAGCAGTGCCGTCGCCATGGCCTTCGGCCCCTCGCGCGGGACCCAGGACCTCTTCTACACCAGCTACGCGAACGGCGGCGAGGTCCGGCGCCTCGCCTACACCGCCGCGGCGAACCGCGCCCCGACCGCGGCCCTCACCGCCGCCCCCTCCTCCGGCGCGGCTCCTCTCGCCGCGCGGCTTAACGGCTCGGGCAGCAGCGACCCGGAGGGCGGTGCCCTGACCTACCTGTGGTCGTTCGGCGACGGCACCCCCGACCGCATCACGACCGGCCCGACCTTCACCCACAGCTACGCCGCCGGCAGCTGGACCGCGTCCCTCCGCGTCCGCGATCCGAAGGGAGCCGTCTCCGCACCCGCGACGACGAGGATCACCTCGGGCGACAGTGCCCCGACGGTGAGCATCACCGCACCCGCCGACGGAGGGGTGTTCGTGACGGGCCGGAGCTACGGCCTCCGCGCCACGGCGACCGACGCCGAGGACGGCGTCCTGCCCGCCTCGGCGCTCACCTGGACCGTCCAGCGCCGCCACGCTCAGCACACGCATCCCTTCCTCGGGCCGCTGACGGGGAACGACCTCTCCTTCGTCGCCCCCGGCCCGGAGGACCTCGCCGCCGCCGCGGACAGCGACCTCCTGATCAGCGTCACGGCGACGGACTCGAGCGGAGTGTCGACGACGGCGACGCGGACGTTCTCCCCGCAGAAGGTCTCCGTCACCCTGGCCACCGCTCCCGCCGGCCGGACGGTCGTCGTCAACGGCACCGAGGTCGCCGGAGGCACGACCGTCGTCTCGTGGGCGGGCTCGGCCCTCCAGCTGGAGGTCCCGGACCAGACCGACGCGTCGGGCACGGCCTACCGGTTCTCGTCCTGGTCGGACGGCGGCGCCGCTTCGCACAGCGTCGTCACTCCCGGGAGCAGCACCACGCTGACCGCGACCCTCGTCTCCGCCGGGCTCCCCGGCGCTCCGACCGCCGTCACCGCCACGGCGGGCTCGGACGGCACGGCGACGCTCGCGTGGTCGCCCCCCGCGGGGACCGGCGGCTCGGCGGTCACCGGCTACCGGGTGTCGCGCGACGGTTCCGACACGAGCGGAGCCGGAGCCTGGAGCGCCGTGGTCGCCGCGACCAAGCGCTCGCAGACCTTCACGAAGCTGGTCCCGGGCCGCAGCTACACCCTCTCGGTGCAGGCGGTCACGGCGAACGGCACCGGCCCGGCGGCCTCCGCGCTCGTCGCCGTCCCCTGACCGCCCGGCGTCCACCGGCCTCCCGGGCGCAGCCCTGCCGCCGCCCAGCCGTGCGCCCCTACGATCGAGCCATGCCGAGCATCCGGAGCCGCCGTCGGCCCCAGCCCCCGATCGAGTCCCCGGCGGGCGGGGGCGCCCGGTGAACGACACCCTCACCGGGATCCTGGACTTCGTCGTCAGCGTCCCCCCGGTCTGGCGGACGCTCCTCGCCGGACTCGCGATCTTCTTCGAGACCACGATCCTGGCGGGCCTCGTCGTCCCCGGCGACACGATCGTGATCGTCAGCGCGACCGGCGTGACCAGCCCGCTGCAGTTCGCGGCGCTGGCCGTCACGGTCGTCATCGGCGCCCTCTGCGGCGAGTCCGTCGGCTTCTACCTCGGCCGCTGGTTCGGGCCGCGGATCCGCGCGTCGCGCCTGGGACGCCGGCTCGGCGAGAAGAACTGGCTGAAGGCCGAGCGCTACCTCGCGCGGCGCGGCGGGTTCGCCGTGTTCCTCTCGCGCTTCCTGCCGGTGCTGCACTCGCTGATCCCGCTGACGGTGGGGATGAGCGGGATGCGCTATCGGACCTTCATGGCCTGGACGATCCCGGCGTGCGTGCTCTGGTCGTCCGCCTACGTCGGCGTCGGCGCGGCCGCGGCGGGCAGCTACCGGGAGCTCTCGGAGAGCCTGCACGGCGCCGGCTACGTCTTCGTGGGCGTCATCGTCGTCTTCGCCCTGCTCGTGCTCCTCGGGAAGAAGCTCCTGAACAGAGCGGAGGCGCGTCACCTCGACGAGTGACGCGCCTCCGGGCGTGGATCCGGAGAGGATCAGTCGACGAGACCCGCCGACTTCAGCCACTCGCCCGCGATCGCGGACGCGGACTTCTGCTCGTTGACGCTCTCGGAGTTGAGGGCGACGAGGTCGTCCGCCGTGAGCTTCGCGCTGACCGCGTTCAGCACCTCGGCCGCGTCGTCCGTGATCTTGCTCGAGACGATCGGCACGACGTTGTCGGCCACGAACAGTCCGTCCGGGTCCTCGAGAGCGACGAGGTCGTTCTTCTGGATGTTCGGGTCGGCCGTGTAGACGTTCGCCAGCTGGATCTGGTCGCTGGTGAGCGCGTCGACGGTGGTCGATCCGCCGCTGTCCTCGATCGCCTGGAAGGTGGTCGTGATGCCGTACTTCGACTGCAGGGTGTCGGGCCCGTAGGGGCGCGTCTGCAGCTCGGAGTTGCCGCCGACCACGATCGGGTCGGTGACGTTCTTGAGCGACGCGATGTCGGTCAGGTCCCACTTGTCGGCGAAGGCCTGGGTGACGGTGTACGAGTTCTGGTCGCTGGCCTCAGCGGCGTCGAGGGCGCGGAGGCCGTCGGGCAGCGCGTCGCCGAGCGCGGAGTACACGTCGTCGGCGGTGGTGGCCGTCGCGTCGGGCTCGAGCGCCTGCAGGAGGCTGCCGTCGTACTCCGGGAAGACGTCGATGGATCCGCTCTCGATCTCGGGCAGGTAGATCTCGCGCTGGCCGATGCGCAGCTGGCGGTCGACGGTGAAGCCGTCGTTCTCCAGCGCCTGCGCGTAGATCTCGGCGAGGATCTCGTTCGAGTAGTAGTCCTGCGAGCCGACCACGATGGTCTCGCTGCCCGCAGTCGCACCCGATCCCTCATCGAGCGGATCGCTCGAGGAACACCCTGCCAGTGCCACGACGGCACCGACCGCGAGTGCGCTGAGCGCGACACGGCCCTTCGTGAAATGTGCTGTGAACATTGCTATTTCCCTTCTTCGATGGGGATTCCCATCACCGCGCGTCGTCGGGGCGACGAAGCGCGGGAACCTGTGCGGCCGGCGGTGCCGGCCAGGCCGAGCACGACTCCGCGCGGCACGGCGAGCCGCTGGAGGAGGGCGAAGAGGACCTCGCTGAGGAGCGTCAGCACGATCACCAGGATCGAGCCGGCGAGCATCTGCGGGTAGTCCCCCGACTTCACTCCGCGGAAGATGTACTGCCCGAGGCCGCCGGCGCCGATGTAGTCGGCGAGCGTGGCGGTCGCGATGATCTGCAGCGCCGCCGAGCGGAGCCCGCCGATCAGCAGCGGCAGCCCCAGCGGGATCTCGACCTTCGTCAGGATCTGCCACTCGGTCATGCCCATCGAGCGCGCCGCGTCGACCGTGCGGCGGTCGACCGCCTCGAGCCCGGAGTACGCGCCGGCGAGCACCGACGGGATCGCGAGCACGACGAGGGCGATCACCGGAGCGCCGAGGCCGAGCCCCAGGCTCATCGCCGCGAGGACGAGCACGCCCAGCGTCGGCAGGGCGCGCAGGCCGCCTGCGACCGGCACGGCGATGCCCTTGCCGCGCCCGGTGTGCCCGATCAGGTAGCCGATCGGGATCGCGATCGCGGCCGCGATCACGAGCACCAGCAGGCTGATGCCGACGTGCTGGGCGACACGGGTCGGGATCGCGTAGACCCCGGTCCAATGCGCGGGGTCGGCGATCCAGGCGAAGGCCTCGGCGATGAGGTTCACGACGTCACCGCCCTCTCGACCGCGACCGGTCTGCGCGAGCGGCGCGTGCGGTCCAGAGCCGTCCAGGGCATGAGGAGACGGCCGATCAGCACCAGCAGTCCGTCGAGCACCAGCGCGAGGACGATCGTGAGGACGATGCCCGTGACGATCTCACCGGTGATGCCGCGCTGGAAGCCGTCGGTGAAGAGCAGGCCGAGGCTCTGGATCCCGAGCACCGCGCCGACCGTCACCAGGCTGACCGTGCTGACCGTGACCACGCGCAGGCCCGAGAGCAGGACCGGGCCGGCCAGCGGGAACTCGACCCGCCAGAAGCGCGCCCAGCCGGAGTAGCCCATCGCGGTCGCCGACTGGCGAACGTCGTCCGACACCGCGCCCAGTGCGTCCGAGGTGGTGCGGACCATCAGCGCGACGCCGTAGAGGGTGAGGCCCGTGATCACGTTGGCGGTCGAGCGGAGCGGGATGCCCAGCAGGACCGGCAGCAGGATGAACATGGCCAGCGAGGGGATGGCGTAGAGCACGCCGAGCCCTGTCAGCAGGGTGCCGCGGCTCCAGCGGTAGCGGTTCGCGAACCAGCCGAACGGCAGCGAGACGAGGAAGCTGAGCAGGATCGGCGGGACCGACAGGGCCAGGTGCGCCAGCAGGTTCGCGACGATCGCGTCCGTGTTGTTGACGACCCAGTTCACGCGGCGGGGCCGTCCTGCGCGCGCAGCACTCCGGTCGGGCGCCCGTCGCCGTCGACCACGATGCGGGCGCCGTCGCGCTCCTCGATCCGGAGCGAGCGCTTGCCGCGGTCGGCACCGACGAAGCCGGCGACGAACTCGCTCGCGGGGTTCGCCAGGATCTCGGCGGGCGAGCCCTTCTGCGCGATCCGGCCGCCCTTCTCGAGGATGACGACCTGGTCGCCGAGGAGGAACGCCTCGTCGATGTCGTGGGTGACGAAGACCACGGTCTTGTCGAGCTCGTCCTGGAGCCGCAGGGTCTCGCGCTGCAGGTCGGCGCGCACGAGAGGGTCGACCGCGCCGAACGGCTCGTCCATCAGCAGGATGTTCGGGTCGACCGCCAGGCCGCGCGCCACACCGACGCGCTGCTGCTGGCCGCCGGAGAGCTGGCTGGGGTACCGGGCGGCGAGCGCACGGTCCAGTCCGACCGTGTCCATCAGCTCGAGCGCGCAGGCGTGCGCCTGCTTCTTGGCGACCCCGTTCAGCCTCGGCACGGTCGCGATGTTGTCGATGACCTTGCGGTGCGGCAGGAGGCCGGAGTTCTGCATCACGTAGCCGATGCGGCGGCGGAGCGCGACGGCGGGCAGGGACGAGATGTCCTCGCCGTCGATCTCGATGGTGCCGGAGGTCGGCTCGATCATCCGGTTGATCATGCGGAGGATCGTGGTCTTCCCGCAGCCCGAGGATCCGACGAAGACGGTCGTCTGCCGGGAGGGCAGCACGAGCGAGAAGTCGTCGACCGCCCGCGTGCCGTCCGGGTACTGCTTGCTGACGTTGCGGAACTCGATCACGAGGCCGCCCGCCGTCCGGCGGTGTGCGCGCCGATCTGTCCCTGGTCCACGACTGTGCCCGCTCTCGCTCCGCGCGTCCGGCCGTTGCACGGCCCGCGGCCCCGAACGGGGCCAGGCGGCAAGGAAAACACCAATAGCAGCCACCTGCCAACCCGGACCGCGAAGTGTTGCGGGATGTTCCGGGAGCGACTAGGGCCTTGACAGTCCTAGCCGGTCAGGACTCCTCGACGGCTCCGTAGTGCGAGGTCATGTAGTGGCGCAGCAGCGAGCGGCTCTCGTCGATGAAGCGCTGGTCGCCGTTGGGGTCGATGAGGAACGCCCGCGTGAGCAGCGCGTCCGCGACCTCGATGGTCACCTCGAGGCGGAAGGACAGCTGCGCGCCGCCCGGGAGGCCGTACTCGGACGCGAGGATCTCGGCGAAGCGGCGGGCGAAGAAGCCGGCCTCGAACGCCTCGCCCGCGACCTCGGGGGCGTGGATCGTGTCGACGAAGCGGATGGAGCGGAAGCCCGGCTCGTTGCGGTGCATCTCGCAGAAGGCGTCGATCGCGCAGTCGACCGCGCCCCACCAGTTGCCCGGGTGGGTGTCGCGGATCTCGGTGATGACGCGGCGGCGGAAGCGCTCGAGGGCCCGTTCGCGCAGCGCCTGGAGGACGGCGATGCGGTCCGGGAAGTAGCGGTAGACCGTGCCGATCGCGGCTCCCGCGCGCTCGGCGACCATCGCCGTGGTCAGGCGGTCGAAGCCGACCTCGTCGACGACGGCGGCCGCCGCGTCGAGCAGCGAGGCGAGACGGGCGGCGCTGCGCACCTGCACCGGCTCGTTGCGGACCTGGGACGATTCACCGAACGGTCGATCGACGAGGTTTCCAAGAGGCACGGCGGGCTCCTTCGGTCGTGGTTCCTACAATCGTACGCACGGCGACCGCCGGTCGGGGTCGTCTCATCGAAAGTCCCTCGTGTTTCGCGCCCCCGGAAGGGCGACGGCTCCGCGGGTCCGATACACCCGGGAGAAACCATGTGCGGACGCTTCGTCCTCTCGCAGACCACCGCCGACCTGGTGGCGCTCTTCGACATCGACGAGCCGGGCGCCGACCTTCCGGAGCCGTCCTGGAACATCGCGCCGACCCAGCGGATCGCCGTCGTCGCGGAGTCGATGAAGGGGGTCGAGGAGGGCAGCCCGCCGCGGCGCCGGCTCGCCGGAGCCCGCTGGGGCCTGGTGCCCCGCTCCGCCGCCGACCCGTCCGCGGGGCCGCCGCTGTTCAACGCGCGGATCGAGTCCGTCGCCGAGAAGCCGTCGTTCCGCGAGTCCTACGCCTCCCGGCGCGCGATCGTGCCCGCCTCGGGCTGGTACGAGTGGCGGGTCGGCGCGGACGGGGCGAAGGCACCCGTCTACGTCTCGCCGGGCGAGGGCTCGCTCCTCCTGTTCGCCGGTCTCTACGAGTGGTGGCGCTCGGCCCAGCCGGGCTCTCCGTGGCTGCTCTCGGCGACGGTCCTCACCCGCCCCTCCGCCGGGCCGCTCGCCGAGGTGCACGAGCGGATGCCCGTGCTGCTGCAGCCGGAGCTGATCGAGGACTGGCTGGACCCGGCGTCCCCCGGGGACGGCGAGCTGCTGCGCGCGGCCGCCGAGGGTGCGGCCGAGCTGGCCGAGGAGCTCGAGGTGCACGGCGTCGGTGCAGCCGTGGGCTCCGTCTCGGCGAACGGCCCCGAGCTGATCGAGCCCACCGGAGCCTGACGATCGCGTGAGAGCGCGATCCGCGGTCCGGCATCCGGTCTGACAGACTGGGCGGATGCCGCTGACGCCCGAGAGCAAGCCCCTGAGCGCAGGCAAGGCGGAGGTCATGCACCGCGCCGCCCGCCTCGAGGACCGACTCCACTCCTTCCGGATGAGGCGCGTGAAGCGCAAGGGCTACGTCCCGAGGGTCATCCCCTACACCGGCTACGGCTCGACGACGCAGCTGCGCGTCCTGGCCCGCGTCCTCTACACGCGGCCGACCCCTCCCGGGGTCGAGGAGGTCCGCCCCGTCGAGGGCGTGCGCGGCTGGCGGAGCTTCACCAGCGTCTTCGTGAGCGGGGCCGTCGTGACCGTCGAGGCCGACGGGCAGACCCACCGGGTGACGGCCGACCGCGGCGGAGTCGTCGACGCGGACCTCCCGATCACGCTCGAGCCCGGCTGGCACACCATCACCTTCTCGACCGCGGGCTCGAAGCCCGTCGAGGCGCCCGTCTTCATCGTGCGTCCGGAGGCGCGGCTGGGCGTCGTGTCGGACGTGGACGACACGGTGATGGTCACCGCGCTCCCCCGCCCCTTCGTCGCCGCCTGGAACACCTTCGTGCTCGACGAGCACGCCCGGATGCCCACGCCCGGCATGGCGGTCTTCCTCGACCGCTTCGCCCGGCAGTACGAGGGCTCCCCGGTCATCTACCTCTCCACCGGCGCGTGGAACGTCGCCCCGGCGCTCACCCGCTTCCTGTCGCGGCACCTGTACCCGGCCGGAGCGCTCCTCCTGACCGACTGGGGCCCGACGCACGACCGCTGGTTCCGCAGCGGCAAGCAGCACAAGGAGATGAACCTCCGCCGACTCGCGGCCGAGTTCCCGGACGTGCGCTGGCTGCTGGTCGGCGACGACGGGCAGCACGACGAGGAGATCTACTCCGACTTCGCGGACGAGCACCCCGACAAGGTCGCGGCGATCGCGATCCGCCAGCTCTCCACAGGCGAGGCGGTGCTCGCGGGAGGCCGCTCCAAGGCCGAGGACCGCTCCCTGACCAGCGGCACGACCTGGGTCTTCGCGCCCGACGGCGCGGGCATCTCCGAGCAGCTGACGGAGCTCGGCATCCTCTGATCCCGGACCGGCTCCGGGAACGACGGAGCCGTCCGCTCCCCGGGGGGAGGGACGGCTCCGGTCGATCGGCTCGGACTACGCCTGGTGGGCGGCCTGCAGGTCGAGGGTGATGGTGACCTTCTCGCCGATGAGCACGCCACCGGTCTCGAGGGCCGCGTTGTAGGTCAGACCGAAGTCGGTGCGGTCGATGGTGGCCTTGGCGGTGAGGCCGGCCTTGTAGTTGCCGTAGGGGTCGGTGCCGAAGCCGCCGAACTCCACCTCGAAGGTGACGGGCTTGGTGGTGCCCTTGATGGTGAGCTCGCCGTCGACGAGGAAGTCGTCGCCGTTCGGGCGGACGGCGGTCGAGACGAAGTGGATCTCCGGGTACTTCTCGGCCTCGAAGAAGTCGCCGGTGCGGAGGTGGCCGTCGCGGTTGGGCTCGTTGGTATTGACGGAGGCGACCTCGGCGGTGGCCTCGACCTTGGAGTCGAGCGGGTTCTCGCCGGTGGTGAACGTGGCGGTGAAGCGCTCGAACTTGCCCTTGACCTTGCTGATCATCAGGTGGCGGACGCTGAACGCGACCTCGCTGTGGGTGGGGTCGATGACCCAGGTGCCGGCCTTGTAGCCGGGGATGGTGACGGTGTCGGTCATGGTTTCTCCTCGAGTGTGACGGTCGTCGCGGGGAGAGCGTCCCCGTCCGATGTATGCAAGCGCATCGACGTCGATCAGTATTCCATGTAGCGACAACTATTTCATCCACGTTCCGTCGAAGGATCGGCGGACACCGCGTGAACACGGGGCGCCGCACCCCGGACGGGGGTCGGTGCCGCTCCCCGGAGCGGTCGTCAGCGGTCGGCGGGAGCCGGGTTGCGGATGCCGAGGAGGGAGACGACGCCGCCGGCGACCAGGAGGGCGGCGGTCGCGACGGCGGCACGGGAGAAGCCCTCGACGTCGAGCGAGTCGCCGACCACGAGCGAGGTCGCGGCGATGGCGACCAGCCCGGCGATGCGCGAGACGGCGTTGTTCACGGCGGAGCCGACTCCGCTGTGCCCGTCCTCGACCGCGCCGAGGATCGTCGAGGTCAGCGGGGCGACCGTCACCGCGAGGCCGAAGCCGAAGAGGAGGATCCCCGGGAGCAGCTGCGTGGCGTAGTCGGCGCCCTCGTCGACGAAGGAGAGCAGGAGGAACCCGGCCGCGGCGATCAGCGGTCCGACGCCCATGAAGAGCCGCGGGCCGAACCGCGCCGACAACGACCCGGAGACCTGCGAGAGCAGGAGCAGCAGGATCGTCGGCGGGAGCGTCGCGAGCCCGGCCAGGGTCGCCGAGAAGCCCAGGGTCTGCTGCAGGAACAGGCCCAGCGCGAAGAAGCCGAAGGAGAGCGCGCCGTAGACGAACGCCGTCGAGACGTTGCCGACGGTGAAGTTCCGCGACGCGAAGAGCGACAGCGGCAGCATCGGATGCGCCGCGCGCCGCTCCCACACGACGAACGCGACGAGGGCGGCGACTCCCCCGATCAGGGCGGTCAGCACGAGCGGATGCTGGACCCCGAGCCGCTCCTGCTCGATCAGCGCGAACACCGGCCCTCCCAGGCCGATCACCCCGAGCACCGCGCCGACGCCGTCGATCGGCACCCGGGTCCCCGAGTCGACCGCGCCGAGCCTGCGCAGCAGGACCAGCGTCACCGCGATCGGCAGCAGGTTGAGCGCGAAGACGTACCGCCACGAGCCCGCGTCCACCAGCAGGCCGCCGAGCACGGGGCCGGCGATCGTCGCCGTGCCGGTCCAGGCCGTCCACGCGCCGATGGTCCGGGCCTGCGCGGCGCCGTGGACGGTCGCGATGATGAGGGCGAGCGAGCTGGGCACGAGGATCGCGCCGGCGGCGCCCTGGAGCATCCGCGCCACGATGAGGACCTCGGCGGTGGGGGCCAGCGCGCACAGCAGCGAGGTGACACCGAAGCCGATCAGGCCGATGGTCATGCTGCGGGCCCGGCCGATGCGGTCGGCGAGCGAGCCGGCCACGAGGATCAGCGCGCCGAGCGTGATCAGGTACCCGTCGACCACCCACTGCTGCACCGCGAGCCCGCCGCCGAGCTCGCGGGTGATGGCGGGCAGGGCGACGTTGACGACGGTGCCGTCGAGGAAGGCGACGAAGGAGGCGAGGACGGCCACCACGAGCACCGCGCGGCGGCGCGTCTCGGCGGGGTCGGCGGAGGCGGTCATGCTCGGGCTCTGGTCACCCGCTCACCGTACCGGCGGCCGCCGCTCCCGGGGCCGGGAGGGCGGGCATCCGGGCCCCCGAGCGCGGCCGCACGACGGATCCAGACTCGTCGCCTACTCTCGTAGCCATGTCTGCGCAAGGAACCGCCCGCGGCGGCGTGCTCGCCCGGGTCCTCGGGATCGTCGGAGCCAGCCTCGCCGGGGGCCTGCTGATCACGGTCGGGGTCACTCCCGCCCTCGCCGTCACCGGTCTCGCCGAGAACAACCCGATCGGGCTGTTCGAGACGGTGCCCGAGTACCTCGAGCTCGGCCAGCTGGCCCAGAAGACCGAGATCTACGCCAAGCGCACCGACGGCTCGGACGAGCTGCTCGCCTCCTTCTACGCGCAGAACCGCGAGGAGGTGGCCTTCGACCAGGTCAGCCAGTCCGTGAAGGACGCGGCGGTCTCGACCGAGGACCCACGCTTCTACGACCACGGCGGCGTCGACCTGCAGGGCACGATCCGCGCGGTGCTCAGCAACATCGTCGGCGGTGACCTCCAGGGCGGATCCTCCATCACCCAGCAGTACGTCAAGAACGTCCTCGTGCAGAAGGCGGAGTCGCTGAGCGCGACCGACGAGGCCGCCTCGGAGGCCGCCTACGAGGAGGCGACCGCGACCACTCCGAGCCGCAAGCTCAAGGAGATGAAGCTCGCCGTCGACCTCGAGAAGAAGTACAGCAAGGACGACATCCTCCTCGGCTACCTCAACATCGCGGGCTTCGGCGGCCAGGTCTACGGCATCCAGGCGGCGGCCGAGTACTACTTCTCGACCAGCGCGGCCGACCTGAGCCTCGCGCAGGCCGCCAGCCTGATCGCCACGGTCAACAACCCCAACGGCCTCAGGATCGACCAGCCCGAGAACATCCCGGACAACAAGGTCCGCCGCGACTACGTCCTCGACCAGATGCTGCAGGAGGGGAAGATCTCGCAGGCCGACCACGACGCCGCCGTCGCCGAGGAGGTCGTCCCCGCGATCACGCAGACGCCCACCGGCTGCCAGACCGCCGGCAACGCGGCCTTCTTCTGCGACTACATCACCCGCGTCGTCCAGAACGACCCGGCGTTCGGCGACGACGCGGACACCCGCCTCGCCAACTTCCAGCGCGGCGGCTACAAGATCTACACGACGCTCGACCGCGACCTGCAGGACACCGCGGCCAACGCGACGAACAACGCCGTCCCCAAGGTCCCCACCCTCGACACCAACATCGGCAGCGCGACCGTCTCGATGGAGGTCGGCACCGGCCGGATCCTGGCGATGGTGCAGAACAAGGACTACGACGCGGCCGGCGCCGTGAACGGCGCGAACTTCTCCGCCGTCAACTTCAACACCGACACGGCCTACGGCGGCTCCGCCGGGTTCCAGGTCGGATCGACCTACAAGGTGTTCACGCTCGCGCAGTGGCTCGCGAGCGGACGCACCCTGAACGAGACGATCAACGGCCGCGAGCGCACCTTCTCGGGCTTCCCCGCCAGCTGCGCGCCGGGCGGCGAGCTCGACACCTCCTACGAGGTCAACAACGACGACAGCGAGAACGGCAGCTACAGCGTGCTGACCGGCACGATGCAGTCGATCAACACCGTCTACGTCTCGATGGCGCAGCAGCTCGACCTCTGCGCGATCCGCGACCGCGCGGTCGGCTTCGGCGTGAAGGCGGCCGACGGCGGCGAGGTCGACTACAAGCCGTCCGCCGTCCTCGGCTCGGACACGCTCATCTCGCCCCTCTCGATGGTCACCGCCTTCGCCGGCTTCGCCAACAACGGCACCGCCTGCTCCGCGATCGCCATCGACTCGATCACCGACGCGACCGGCGCCGCCGTCCAGCCGCCGACCTCCACCTGCAACCAGGCCCTCAGCCCCGAGCTGACGGCGGTCGCGAACTACGCCCTGCAGCGCGTCGTCACCGGCGGCACGGCCGCCCAGTCCGACCCGGACGACGGCATCGAGCACATCGGCAAGACGGGCACCACCGACAACGCGGAGTCGACCTGGATGGACGGCGCGAGCTCGCGCGTCGCGACCGTGGTCTGGGTGGGCAACATCGACGGCCACACCTCGATGCGCGAGGTCCGCTTCCCGAACTCGGAGCTCGAGAGCCGCCCGTACGCCTCCAACATCCGCCACTACATCTGGAACTCGGTGATGACGCGCGCCGACCAGAAGTACGGCGGGGACGACTTCGAGGAGCCCAGCAGCGCCCTGCTGAACGGCCGCCAGATCGCCGTGCCGACCGTCTCCGGCCGCTCGGTCGACGACGCCACGGAGGCGCTGGAGGACCTCGGCTTCGACGTCGAGGAGGGGGCGACCATCGACTCGTCGCTCCCGGCCGGCGTGGTGGCGGGCACCGACCCGGCCGCGGGCACGACCGTCGCGCGCTACTCCGACATCGCCCTGCTGATCAGCAACGGCTCGCAGGTCCCGGCTCCCGCCACCCAGGCACCGGCTCCGGCTCCGACCGGCACGGGAGTCCCCGCGACCGAGGCTCCCCCGGCGACGCCCACGGCGACCCCGACAGCGACAGCCACGGCGACTCCGACGGCGGAGGTCGAGGAGTGAGCTTCGACGCGGACTTCCTCGGCGTCCCCGCGGCGGCGCCGCGCCTGAGGGTCGAGCGCCCGGTGCGGCTCCTGCCGTACACGCACTTCGAGGTGCTGCTGGATCCGGAGCGGCGCCTGGCCGTCTCGACGGCCGTGAACATCGACGGCGCGCGCCTGGTCGAGCTCGGCCGCGGCGACGACTGGCACCTCGACGACCGCATCCCCGCCTCCGAGCAGACCGGGCCGGAGGTGTACGCCCGCAACGACCTCGACCGCGGCCACCTGGTCCGCCGCCGCGACCCCGTCTGGGGCGACCGGGACGAGGCCGCCGCCGCCAACCGCGACAGCTTCTGCTACACGAACGCCGCGCCCCAGGCGAGCGGCTTCAACCAGTCGCAGGAGCTGTGGCTCGGGCTCGAGACGCTGGTGCTCGAGTACGCGCAGACCTGGCGCACGCGCCTGAGCGTCTTCACCGGGCCCGTGCTCGCGGACGACGACCCGGTCTACCGCGGTACGGGCATCCCCCGCCGCTTCTGGAAGATCGCGGCGTGGAGCCCGGACGGATCGACGCTCGCGACGAGCGCGTACCTGCTCGACCAGAGCGAGCTCGTGGAGCGCGTGCGCGAGGGCCTGGTGCCGCTCGGCGGCTTCAGGACGTTCCAGCTGCCGGTCGCCGCGATCGGCGAGCTGACCGGTCTCGACGTGGACCTCCTCGCCGGGGTCGACGTGCTCGGCTCGGCAGGACTCCGGCCGGAGCCGTGGCGCGAGATCGTCGAGCCGTCAGACGTGGCGAGCGGCCTCCTCCCCCGCTGAGGCTCCGCCGGGGGCAGGATGGGCGGATGAGCACCCCCGTCCTGGTCGAGATCACCTCCGGCGCCGTCGTCCTCCGCGACCCGGAGGGTCCGCTCGTCCGCGTCGACGAGGCGGGCTACCTCCGCGGCGACGGGGTCTTCGAGACCGTCGCGGTCCTCGACGGACGTCCCCGCGCGCTCGGCGAGCACCTCGCGCGGCTGGCCGGATCTGCCCGGGCCGTCGGGCTGACGATCCCGGAGGCGCCCCTCTGGTCCCGAGCGGTCGACCTCGCCGTGGCGGAGCACGACCGGGTCGACGACCTGACGGTCCGCTTCATCGCCGCCCACGGCTCGGGCGAATCCGCCCGGTGCACCGTGCGCGCGGCTCCGACTCCCGACTCGAGCGCGCTCCGGGAGACGGGCGCGGCCGTCGTCGTGCTGGACCGCGGGTACGCGAGCGGTCCGCTCGCGCCGTGGCTGCTCCCGGGCGTCAAGACCACCTCGGGCGCCGTCACCCGGGCGGCGCTGCGCGAGGCGGCGTCCCGCGGCGCGGACGACGTGGTCTGGCGCACGAGCGACGGGCTTCTCCTCGAGGGGGCGACGTCGAGCCTGGTGCTCCTCGGCGACGGGGTGCTCGCGACGCCGCTCTCGGGCAGCGTGCTCGCCGGCACGACGGTCGAGCGGGTCCTCGCGCTGGGCGAGCGCCGCGGGCTCGCGTCGTCGCGCCGCGAGCTGCCGGTCTCGGCGCTCACCGGTGCCGATGCGGCGTGGCTGGTGTCGAGCACCCGGCGGGCGATCCCCGTCCGCTCGGTCGACGGCGCACCGCTCGCGATCGACGCGGACCTGACGGCGGCGTTCGAGGCGGGGCTGCTCGCCGGCTGATCGCGTCCGCGGCTCGGACTCCCTGCGCGTCAGGCCGCTGCGGCCAGCGCGCGGGAGGTGTGCGGGCCGACGCCGGCCTCCTCCGCGTCTCCGAGATCGGCGAGCGTGTCGACGTCCAGCCTCAGCGTCGACGAGCCGGGCAGCACGACGACGGCGCAGCCCGCGTCGCGGTGCCGGGCCAGCGAGCCCGGGCCGAACGCCGGAGCGACGAGGGCCCCGGCCGCCAGCAGGAGCGCCGTGGTGCCGCTCCCCTCGCGGTCCGGGACGACGGCCGGGAGCGACCGCGTCGCGAGCGCCTCGGAGAGGTCCGACGGCAGCAGGGCGGGCAGGTCCCCGGTCAGCACGATCACCGGGGCGCCCGGCCGGCGGTGGAGGGCGGCCTCGGCTCCCCCGGACACGGCGGCGTCGAGGGTCCCCGGGTCGGGCACCACCACCAGCTGCGGGTGCTCCGCCCGTGCGCGGTCGGCCGCACCGGCGTCGGAGGTGACCAGGAGAAGGCTCGCCACCGGCTCCGCGGCGGCCACGGCGGCGAGCGTGTCCAGGAGGAACGCCTCGGCCAGCGCCGCGCGGCCCGGCACGTCGAGGCGCGTCTTCGAGCCGCCGCGGCCCTTGAACACGACGACCGCGCTCCAGCCGGTCACGCGCGCTCCTCGCGCGAGGCTGCTCCGGCCGCGAAGCCCTCGGCGAAGGCCTCGTCGGCGCCGAGGCGGAACATGTCGTCGGGGCCCGTCCGGGTCAGCGTGCGGGCGCCCGGGCTCTCGACTCCCGTCACCAGGCGGGCGAGCCCGCGGACGACGGCGACGGGGCGACCGCTCGCCTTGCCCTTCACCAGGTCGCCGAGCGCGGCGATCTCGTCCGCCACGGCCGGCATGGTCACTCCGAGCGTGCGCCCCAGGGCGTCGACCCCGCCGCGGAGGTCGTCGATCACGAGGACGCCCGCGGCTCCGATGGCCGCGTCGGTCTGCCCGACCCGCCAGGCGCGGCCCAGGGTGTCGCTGACGAGCACGCCCACCTCCACGCCGAGCCGCTCCCGGAGGCCCGCGCAGAGGGCCCGCGCCGAGGCGTCCGGGTCGAGGGGGAGGAGGAGGACCGTCCCCTCCGCGACGTTGCTGGCGTCGACTCCGGCCGCCGCCTGGACGATCCCGAGGCGGTTCTCGACGATGCGGGTGACGCCGGAGCCGTGCGCCCGGGTGGCGACGACGCGGACGGTCTCGGCCGTGATCGCGTCCTCGCGGTCGGCCGCGGCGACGACGCGCCCCTCCGCCTTCGAGACGATCTTGCTCGTGACCACGAGGATGTCGCCGTCCTCGGGCCGGTCCTCCTCGGCGGCGGCGGCGACGGCCGCGAGGATCAGCTCGAGCAGGTCGTCACCGGGAGTCACCTCCGGGATGCCGTCGAGGGCCCAGGCCTGCACGCGCGTCTCGCTCACCGGTCCATTCTCCCGGCTGCCGCGGGCGCACGGGTCCACGGCCCGAGATCACCCGAGTGGACGATCGGCGGCGCCTCAGCCGGCGGCGAGGTACGCGGCGACCGCGGGCGGCACGTAGGGGGCGACGTCGCCGCCGAGGGAGGAGACCTGCCGCACCAGCGAGCTCGACACGTGGGCGTGTGCGGGATCGGGCAGGAGGAACACCGTCTCGACGTGCGCGAGGTTGCGGTTCACGATCGCCATGGGGGTCTCGTACGCCACATCGACCTGCGAGCGGATGCCCTTCACCAGGATGCTCGCGCCGACGTCGGTGCAGTAGTCGACGAGCAGGCCCATGCTCCACGAGGCGACGACGATCCGTCCCTCGACGCCCGCCTCCGCGATCGACTGCTCGATGAGCGAGACGCGCTGGGCGATCGGCAGCAGCGCGGTCTTGGCGGGGTTGTGCACCACCACGACGTGCAGCTCGTCGACCAGGCGCGCGGCCCGCTCGATCACGTCGAGATGACCGAGGGTCACGGGGTCAAAGGAGCCGGGGACGACGGCGATGCGGGCCATGCCGACAGAGTAGCGGGCGGGCACCGCCTAGCTCTTGGCGAGGAACTCCCGGTCGCGGTCCTGCACGCGGCGCGCGAGCGCGGCACGGAGCCGGTCGTGCGCGGCGAGCGACGGGTCCTCCGCGAGGAGCCGCTCGGCCAGCGCCCGCGCCTCCACGATCACGTCCGCGTCCTGCACCACCCGCAGCAGGCGGAGCGACGAGCGCCCGCCGGACTGCGAGTCGCCCAGCACGTCGCCCTCGCGGCGCAGCTCCAGGTCGACCTCGGCGAGCGCGAAGCCGTCGAGCGTCGCGGCGACCGCCTCCACCCGCTCGCGCGCGACCGTCCCCGCCTCCGCCGCCGTCACGAACAGGCACACCCCCGCGACGCCGCCGCGCCCGATGCGCCCGCGGAGCTGGTGCAGCTGCGAGACCCCGAACCGCTCCGCGTCGAGCACGACCATCATCGAGGCGTTCGGCACATCCACGCCGACCTCGATGACCGTCGTCGACACCAGGACGTCGATCTCCCCCGCGGCGAAGGAGCGCATCACGGCGTCCTTCTCCTCCGTCGTCATCCGCCCGTGCAGCGCGGCCGACCGCCGCTTCCCGAGCAGCGGATGAGCGCGCACGCCCTCCAGCGTGGCCGCGACGGTCGTGAGCGGCGCGGCGGCGTCCTCCTCGGGCGGCTGCGCGCCCTCGGCGGGCTCCCCCGGCTCGATCGCCGGGCAGACGAGGTAGACCTGGTGGCCCGAGCGGATCTCCTCCTCGGCGCGCTCCCAGGCCCGCGCGATCCACGCGGGGTGGTCGGCGAGCGGGACCACGTGGCTCGTGATGCCGGGGCGCCCGGCGGGCAGCTCGCGGATGGTCGAGGTGTCGAGATCGCCGAAGACCGTCATGGCGACGGTCCGCGGGATGGGCGTGGCCGTCAGCACCAGCACGTGCGGCGGGGTGGCGCCCTTCCGGCGCAGAGCGTCCCGCTGGTCCACGCCGAAGCGGTGCTGCTCGTCGATCACGACGAGGCCCAGGTCGTAGAAGGAGACCGCGTCGCCGAGGAGGGCGTGCGTGCCGACGACGATCTTCGCCGTGCCCGAGACGATCCGGAGGAGGGCCGCACGGCGCTGCGCCGCCCCCAGCCCGCCGGTGAGGAGGGTCGGCACCAGCTCGGCCGCGAGCTCCGGGCCGAGAGTCCTCGCGATCGAGCGGAGGTGCTGCCCCGCGAGCACCTCTGTGGGAGCGAGCAGAGCCGCCTGCCCGCCGCTCTCGGCCGTGGCGAGCATCGCCCGGAGCGCGACGAGGGTCTTGCCGGAGCCGACCTCGCCCTGCACCAGCCGGGTCATCGGGCTCTCAGCGGCCAGGTCGGCGGCGATCTCGTGCCCCACCGCGGTCTGGTCTCCGGTGAGGGCGAAGGGCAGCGCGGCGTCGAAGCGCTCGAGCAGCCCGCCGGGGCCGGGCACGCGGGCGGTCGCGGGGCTGCTGCGCGCCGAGGCCCGGCGCTCGAGCAGGGCGAGCTGCAGGAGGAACGCCTCGTGGAAGCGCAGCGTCTCGCGCGCCTGCGCCTCCTCGCCCTCCCGCTGCGGGCGGTGGATCAGCTCCAGCGCCTCGCCGAGGCCCAGCAGCGAGCGGCCGGCGCGCACCTGCTCGGGCATCGGGTCGGGCACGTCGCGCAGGCCGTCCAGCAGCACGCCGATCGCGGCCTGGAGCTGCCAGCTCGAGATCGCGCTGGTCGCCGGGTAGATCGGGATCGGCCGCTCGGCCCAGTCCTTCGCGAGCTCACCGCCTCCCGTCTCCGTCGCGGCGGCCTCCTCGTCGTCGAACAGGCGGTAGTCGGGATGCGTGAGCTGCGGGGTGTCGCGGAACATCGAGACCGTGCCCGCGAAGATCCCGCGCACGCCGCGGTGGAGCTTCGCCGCGCGCCAGGGCTGTCCGAAGAACGTCAGCGAGAGCGTGCCCGAGCCGTCCGAGATGACGACCTCGAGCAGGGTGCCGCGCCGGTTGCGCATCGGCCGCTCGCGCACCTCGCGCACCTCCGCCACGATCGTCACGCTCTCTCCCACGGGGAGACGCGAGAGCGCCGTCAGCTCGCCCCGCTTCGCGTAGCGGCGCGGGTAGTGGCCCAGGAGCTCGCCGACCGTGCGGTACCCGAAGGCCTTCTCGACCGCACTCGCCGTGCGCGGCCCGATCAGCGGCGCGAGCGAGGCGTCGAGGGGGTCCGGGATCACCTAGCGATCATAGGTCGGACCTCGGACGCGCGAGCCGGGCGACCGGGTCCAGCGCCGAGCGCGGCACGACCGACGCGAGCACCCGACGACCGGCACCCGCGGAGCCGCGGAGCGCGGCGCTCACGGCGGTCGCGTCGTCCCACGCCTCCGACTCGCTCGCGGACGGCGAGTAGCGCCGGCGCTCGACGCGCTCCCGGAGCCCCTGCAGACGTGCCGCCGCTCCGGGGTCGAGGGCGGGAGCCATGCGGGCCTCCTGCGCGCGCGGAGACTCCGTGTCCTCCACGGGGACGCCCAGGTCGCGGGCGGTCGCCAGCAGCTCGGCCCACGCGGCCTCGACGGAGCCGGAGCGCGCGGACCGGCGCCGCAGCGCGCGCTGGACGGCGCGCATCAGCCAGGGGACGAGCACGAGCAGCAGGAGCAGCACCCAGAGCGTCGCCGCGGGAGCCGCCGTGGTGCTCGAGGCGCCGACGGCACCGGGGGTCGGCGTCGCCGACGCGGCCGTCGGAGTGGGTGTCGCGGCGGGAGCGCTGGTCGCACCGGGCGCGGTGGTCGCGGTCGAGCCCGGGGCGGTGGGGCCCGAGGACGCCGTCGCGCTCGGCAGGGTGTACGAGGCCGGAGCGCCGCGGCTGGGCGTCGGCTCGAAGGGCAGCCAGCCGACCCCCTCGAAGTACAGCTCGGGCCAGGCGTGCAGGTCGGAGGAGAGGACGCGGTAGGTGGTCAGGTCGCTGCCGCCGGAGGGCACGACGGAGCCGGGCTGGTAGCCGATGGCGAGCCGCGACGGGATCCCGAGCTCGCGCGCCATCACCGCCATCGCCGAGGCGAAGTGGACGCAGTAGCCCTCCTTCGTCGTCAGGAACGCCGAGAGCACGCCGACTCCGTCGCCGTCGTAGCCCTCCTCCGCGGGGGTGTCCTCGGAGTAGCGGAACTCGGACGAGCGGAAGTACGTCTGCAGCGCGCGCGCCCGGTCGTAGGCGGTCGGAGCCTCCGCCGTGACCTCCTCGGCGGTGGTGCGGACGATCTCGGGCACGTCGTCGGGGAGCGAGAGGTACCGGTCGACGCCGGACGGCGCGGGCGCGGCGAGCAGCTGCTGCGGGTCGGGCTCGAGCCGCAGCGCCTGCACCTGGTAGTCGTCTCCGGAGCGGGTCGTCGCGTCGCCGCGGATCGAGCCGTCCTGCACGTCCTGGAGCCAGCCGTCGCCGACGCCCGTCAGCGACGAGACCGGATACGGCACGGGGAGCCACTGGCTCCGCAGCGTCTCCACCGAGACGTCGACCTCCTCCGCCTCGCGCGGCACGCTCTCGGAGAGCCCCTCGGGCGCGATCGGCGCCTCGATCGGAGCGGTCTGCTCCGTCTCGCTCGGCGCCCAGTCGTCACCGTCGAAGTCCGAGACGGTCAGCACGCGGAGGTAGACGGGCAGGTCGGAGTCGGTGGCGTAGCGCAGCACGGTCACGGGATTCGGGCGGCGCAAGTCCGCGCCGAGGGCGACCACCGGGTCGATCGCGCCGTTGAAGAGGCTGCCGGAGACGCCCGAGGGGGCGGTGGTGCGCGCGTAGCCGGCCGCCGAGCCGGCGACGACTCCCGCGCCGAGGACGACCACGGTCACGGCCGCGAAGGCGGGCAGCACGGCCGAGGCCGCGCTCGGGCCGCTCGGGCGGCGGGGGGCGGCCGTGGCGGCGAGCACGCCCGCGTAGGCGAGCGCAGTGACGACGAGGCTCGCCCAGGACACCTCGGAGGGGTCCACGATCGCCGGCACCGCGAGCAGCGCCGCGGGGAACAGACCGGCCAGGGCGGGGAGGCGGACGGAGAAGGCGAACAGGTCGGCCGCCCAGGCGAGCACGACCACCCCGCCGATCAGGAGGAACGAGATGCCGTCGTCGGCGACCGCCGGGAGCCCCTGCTGCGCGATGGACTGGAAGCCGCCCTGCGCGAGCGCCTCCGCCTGCGCGACGGCGCCGGGCGTGGGGATCACGAACAGCAGGGCCCGACCGGGCACGAACATCGCGGTCAGCACGCCGACCATCGTCAGCGTGCCGAGGATCGGCGGGACGACGGGGTGCACGCGCAGAGCCCGGGCGGCGGCCGGGACGCCGAGCACCACGGCGACCGCGCTCGCGAGGAGCACCAGCCAGTCGACGCCGACGAGGAGCCGCCCGATCCCGGCGGCGGCGGCCGTGATCGCGAGGAAGAGCAGACCGCTCAGAGGAGCCGACCCGGCGCGCGGATCGCTCTCGACGCGGCGGCTCACGCCACCACCCGCAGAGCGAGAGCCTGCGCCCACGCCTCCTCGACGGAGGCACTCGGCTCGACGGACACCGCGTACCAGCCGAGCGAGGCGAGAGCCGCCTCCTCCTCAGCGGTGCCGGCGACGACGAAGGCGATCGCGGGGCGCGACTGCGCGGCCAGGGAGCCGAGGGCGTCGAGGTCCGACTCGAGGAGTCGGGTGAGGACGGCGAAGACCGGTCGCACTCCCCCGGTGTCGCGCATGTCGGCCGAGATCCGGGTCACCGCGTCGACCGAGTCGCGCGAGGGCGCCAGCTCGGCCAGGCGCAGCAGCACGTCGTGCGCCACCTCGCGCTCGTCCTCCGAGTGCTCCGGCTCGCCGTCCGCACCCGTCTCGACGAGGTGGGTCTCGAAGCCGCGGTCGAGCAGGTGCACGGCGAGGGAGGCCGTCATCGACACCGCCCACTCGAGCCGGTCGTCGCCGCGCCGCTCGAGTACGCGCTCGGCCCGGGTCTCGAGGAGGATCCACGCGTGCGGATCGGTGTTCTGCTCGTCCTGGCGGACCATGAGCTCGCCGGAGCGGGCGCTCGCCCGCCAGTGCACCCGGCGCATGGCGTCCCCCGGGCGGTAGTCGCGCGGGATCACGTCGTCCGTGCCGGCGCCGGCCGTCGCGTGCGCGACCGGGCTCGATCCGCCTGCTCCGTGCGCGTCCAGGACGTCGCTCTGGAGGGGCACGACCCGCGGAGTCACGACGAACGGCTGCGCAGCCCCCACGACGCTCTCGCGGAGCGCGAGCCCGAGGCCGTCGCCGCGCACCAGGCGCAGCGGGCCGATGCGGTGGATCCCGCGCCGCTCGGCGGGCAGACGGTAGCGGGCGCGCACGCGGCCGCCCGACGGGACGCCCGGCAGCCCGAAGACGCCCTCGGCGACCGGGCGGCCGACGACGACCCCGCGCTCCACGCGCTCGAGCCGGTCGTGGGCGCGGGCCCCGCTCCGGACGGCGCGGCCGCGGTTCTCGAGCAGCACATCGACCTCCACCACGTCGCCGGCCGCGACGGTCTGGGGAGCGAAGCGGCGCTGCACCCGGAACGACGCCGGCGCCAGGAGCAGGGAGACGAGCGCGCCCAGGGGCAGGCCCAGCAGCACCAGGCCGACGAACAGCAGCTCGCGGAACTCCGACAGCGGCGCTATCACCACTCCCGCGACGCCCAGCAGAACGAGCGCCCAGCCGCGCAGCGTCAGCGCGACCCCGCGGAGCGCGGGCAGACCGCCGAGACGGGACGACGGCGTCTCGGCGGCGCGGGCCTCAGTCGCCACGGTTGCCGAAGGGGACGGGGGTGGCCGCGACGATGCGCTGCACGATCTCCGTGACCGAGTGCGAGGATCCGGCGCCGGAGCGGCCGGGGAGGCGGGTGGCGGGCAGGAGGCGGTGGCCGAGCACGGGGACGGCGAGCGCGTCCACGTCGTCCGGCACCACGAAGTCGCGGTCGCTGAGGGCGGCGAGCGCCTTCGCGGCGGCGATCAGCTGGAGCGTGGCGCGCGGGCTCCCCCCGAGCCGCAGCTCGGGGTCGACCCGCGTGGCCTGCATGATCGCCACCACGTACTCCTGCACGGGCGGTGCGACGTACACGGAGCGCACGTAGGCCATCATCCGCTCGAGCTCGGCGAGGCCCACGACGGGCCGCAGCTCCTCGAGCGGGCTGGCCGAGTCGCGGGTGCGGATCATCTCGAGCTCGGCGCGCTCATCGGGGTAGCCGAGCGAGAGGCGGGCCATGAAGCGGTCGCGCTGGGCCTCGGGCAGCGAGTAGGTGCCCTCCATCTCGACCGGGTTCTGCGTCGCGATCACGGCGAAGGGGCGCGGGAGGAGGTGGGTCGTGCCGTCGACCGAGACCTGGCGCTCCTCCATGCACTCCAGCAGCGCCGACTGCGTCTTGGGCGAGGCCCGGTTGATCTCGTCGCCGATCAGGATGTTCGCGAAGACCGGGCCCGGCTTGAACTCGAAGTCGCGGGTCGCCTGGTTGTAGACCGAGACCCCCGTGACGTCGGAGGGGAGCAGGTCGGGCGTGAACTGGATGCGCGCGACGCTGCCGCCGACCGAGGCCGCCAGCGACTTCGCCAGGACCGTCTTGCCGGTGCCGGGGACGTCCTCCATCAGGAGGTGCCCACCGGCGAGGAACACCGTCAGCGCCATCGAGACCTCGGCCGACTTGCCGTCGATCACGCGGGTGAGGTTCCCGAGGACGGCGCCGCAGTGCGCCGTGAACTCCTCGCGGGTCAGGGGCGTCTCGGGAGCCGCTCGGCGGCCGACAGCGGAGCGGGTGTCTTCGAGCGACGTCATAGCTACGGATTCTCGCAGTCCTGACGGCAAAAGGGTCCAGGTTCCGCGAGTTCGCAGTGTGCCGCCAGGCGGGAGCGCGCGGCGGCCGCCGGACGCCGTGGGCAGGGGTGCCGCCCTATGCTCGATCCGGTGACCAGGATCATCGCCGGATTCGCCGGCTCGCTCACCCTCCGGGTCCCGCGCGCGGGCACCCGCCCCACCAGCGACCGCGTGCGCGAGGCCGTCTTCTCGGCCCTCGAGGCCCGGGACGCCCTCGACGGCGCGACGGTGGTCGACCTCTACGCGGGCTCCGGCGCCCTCGGGCTCGAGTCGGCCAGCCGCGGAGCGAGCGCGGTCGTCCTGGTCGAGCGCGACCCGAAGGCCGCCCGGACCGCGGGCGAGAACGCACGGGCGATCGCGACCGCGGCTGCCAAGAACAAGCGGCCCGCCCCGCGGATCGAGGTGGTGACCGGCTCGGTCCGCTCCTTCCTCGACGGGTCCCCGGCCCTCAACACGGACACGGTGTTCCTCGACCCGCCCTACGACCTCGGCGAGGACGACCTCGCCGCCGATCTCGCCGGCGTGCTGCCACTGCTGCGCGAGGACGCGGTGGTCGTCGTGGAGCGGAGCTCCCGCAGCCCGGAGCCGCGCTGGCCCGCGGGTCTGGAGCGGGAGCGGAGGAAG
>NZ_PSTO01000045.1:0-24788 GCF_002930975.1 Rathayibacter sp. AY1A3
GGCGCGCGGGAGGGGCGCCCGAGGGGGCAGGAGGAGGAGTGGTGGTTCTAGACGGCGGCCGCGACCCGCGGCGCTCGCCGCGAGCGGGAGGCGCCGGGCGTGGTCGCGCGGACGAGGGCGTCGCCGGTGAGCTGCACGGTCGCGACGGTGGCGACCAGGATCACGATGGTGGCGAGCATGACGGTGGTGTCGAAGCGCTGGTAGCCGTAGGTCACCGCGACGTAGCCGATGCCGCCGGCGCCGATCGTGCCTGCGATCGCCGAGTACTCGATCATCGCGATCGTGTTGATCGTCAGGCCGCCGATGATCTGCGGAACCGCCTCGCTCAGCTGTGCGGTCCGCACCACCTGCAGCCGCGATGCTCCGGAGGCGCGGGCGACGCGGGTGAGCGAGAGCGGCACGCTGCGCAGCGCGTTCTCGACGATTCGGGTGAAGAAGGCGATCCCCGCGATCGACATCGGCACGACGGCGGCCGCGATCCCGATGTTGGTGCCGGTGATCAGGCGCGTGAACGGCATGATCGACGCCATCAGGATGAGGAACGGCAGCGAGCGGCCGACGCTGATGACGGCGCTGAGCACCTGGTGGGCGGCCCGGTTCTCGGCCAGGCCGCCCGGAGCGAGGTTGTGCACGAGAGCGCCCAGCGGCACGCCGACCAGCACCACGATCGCCATGACGATGCCGACCATGATCAGCGTCTCGCCGAGCGCCGGCAGCACCAGCGCGGGGATCTGCTCGAGCGGGACCTTGTTGTCGAGGTGGAGGATCACGCCGCCACCTCCTCGGCGAGGACGCGCACGCCGGCGGGCCGGACCGACAGGCCGAGCTCGGCCGCCGCACGGGTGAGCCGCGCCTCGTCGACCGGGCCGAGCCCGATCGTCGCGTGGCCGACCGCCTGCCCGTCCACCGTCTCGATCGCCGCGCCGAGCAGCGCGACCGGGCCGACCGCCTCCGCGAGCCGGGTGACCCAGTCGGTCGGCACTCCGGAGCGGGAGTAGCCCACCACCCATTCGCCCAGGCCCGGGCCGGGCGCGACGGAGGGGCGCACCGGGTTGAGGGCGAGGCCGAGCGGGGACGCGGGGTCGCGCAGCAGGTCGACGAGGCGCCCCGACTCCACGATGCGGCCGTGGTCGAGGCGGGCGACGGAGTCGGCCACCTGGCGCACCGTCTCCATCTCGTGGGTGATGAAGAGGATCGAGAGGCCCAGGTCGTCGCGCAGCTCCTTCAGGAGCGTGGTGATCGCGGTGGTCGAGGCGGGGTCGAGGCCCGAGGTGGCCTCGTCCGAGAGCAGCACCGAGGGGCGGAGGGCGAGAGCGCGGGCGATGCCGACGCGCTGGCGCTGACCGCCGGAGAGCTGGTGCGGGTAGTAGCGCGCGCGGTCCGAGAGGCCGACGCGCTCGAGCAGCTCCGCGACGCGGCGCTTCGTCTCGGCGGCGGTGACGCCGAGGTACTCCAACGGCAGGGCCACGTTCTGCTCGGCCGTGCGGCGGCTGAAGAGTCCGTCGGACTGGAAGACGGTGCCGATGCGGCGGCGGGCGACGCGCAGCCGCTCCTCCGAGAGCTGCGAGAGCGCCTCCCCGTTGACGACGACCGTGCCCGAGGTGGGCCGCTCGAGGAGGTTCACGCAGGCGGCGAGCGTGCTCTTGCCCGCACCGCTCGGGCCGACGACGGCGAAGATCTCGCCGGTCGCGACCGAGAAGTCGAGGCGGTCGAGCACGGTCGCCGGACCGTACGACTTGCTGAGCTGCTCGAGCCGGATCATCGCGTTCCTTCGGACGGGTCGGGCGGCCGCGGCCTCTCCGCGTCGTCCCGGACACGATGATGGAGCACCGCGGGCCCGCCCGTCCCGGCCCGCGTCGCCCGGCGTAACCCTTCGTCGCCGGGCGTAACAGTGCGCGGGGCGGAGGGGGTCGCTCACGCCGGTCCCGCCGCTGCCGGGCGCGGCAGGGCGCTCCCGCTCAGCTCGCGGCGGCCGCCGCGCGGGGGCTCTCGGCGCTCGCCTCGCGGTCGAAGCGCTCGCGGCTGAAGACCTGGTCGGCTGTCGTCAGGGCGAGGCCGATCACGCCGGCCAGCTCGCCCAGGTCCGATGTGTGGATGGTCAGGTGCCGCGTGGCGAGCGGGTGGGTGCGCAGGTAGACGCGCTCGCGCAGGCCCGACATCAGCACCTCGCCGCAGTCGCCGAGCTGGCCCGAGATCACGATGGTCCGCGGGTTGAGGATGTTGACGAGGTCGGCGACCGCCTCGCCGAGGACGCGGCCGGCCTGGCGCACCGCCTGGGTGGCGCGCATGTCGCCGCGGAGCACGCGGGCCGTGACGTCGGCGACGTGCTTGATCGAGGGGTCGTCGGCCGAGAGGTCGCGGACGAGGGCCCAGCCGCTCGCGTACGCCTCCACGCAGCCGGCGTTGCCGCAGCGGCAGGGCAGCGGATCCGCGTCGACCGTGCCCGTGACCGCGCGGGTGTGGCCGATGTCGCCGGCCGCGCCGACGGCTCCGCGGATCGTCGCTCCGTTGAAGACGAGGCCCGAGCCGATGCCGGTGCCGAGCTTCAGGCTGATGAGGTTGTCGGAGCCGTGGTGGCGCGACTCGGCGAGGGCGCGGGCGTTCGCGTCGTTCTCGATGACGACCTGCACGCCCTCGTACGGCTCGGCGAAGTAGCCGGCGATGTCGAAGTCGTCCCAGCCGGTCATGATCGGCGGGTTGCGCACGCGCCCGGCGGCGAACTCGACCGGCCCCGGGACTCCGACGCCGATGCCGGCGACCGCGTCGCCCTGCTGCAGCCGCTCGAACGCGGCGAGCACCAGCGAGAGCACGGCGTCCGGTCCCTCCCAGACGTCGACGACGCCGCTCTCGTGCCGGAGGGGGGTGCCGCGCAGGTCGCAGGCGGCGGCGACGAATCCGCTCGCCCCGATGTCGGCGGTGAGGAACACCGTGCCGACCAGGTTCATCGCGAACATGCTCGAGGGGCGCCCGCCGGTCGACTCGCCGCCGGTGGTGGGGGCGATCAGGCCGAGCTCCACGAGGGTCGCGAGGCGCTGGTTGACGGTGGAGCGGGAGAGCCCCGTCTGCTCCATCACGGCGTTGCGCGAGACCTCGCCCTGCTCGCGGAACAGCGCGAGGACGTCGGCCACGTGCGAACCGGCCTCGCCGGTGGAGTACCCCGTCATCGCTCCCCCTCTTGTCACGGTCAGCGTACATGCCTGCCGACGGAAAACCTGAAGGTCCCCGACTTTCGTATTGCGATAACGCGAAAGCCCCGGTAGTTTTCACACACCGGCACGCAGTGGTGCCACTGATCCTCAAGGATGACGATGAACCGCACAGCACGCCGCCTCCTCCCGGTTCTCGCACCGGTCGGCGCCCTCGCACTCCTCCTCACCGGCTGCGCCTCGGGTGGCGACACGGCCGCCGGCGGCTCCGGATCGACCAAGGTCGCCGCGGTCATCAAGGGCCTCGACAACCCCTTCTTCCAGGCGATGGAGAACGGCATCGAGGACACCGCGAAGGACGACTCCGTGGACGTCTCGGTGCAGGCCGCCGCCGACATCGGCGACACCACCGGCCAGGCCGACAAGCTCACCACCGTCGCCGGCCAGGACTTCGGCTGCCTCATCGTCAACCCGATCAGCGGCACGAACCTGGTGCAGGCCCTCGCCTCCGCCACCGGCAAGACGATCGTCAACATCGACAGCCCGCTCGACCCCGACGCGGTCGAGGCCGCGAACCTCGACGTGACCACCTACATCGGCACCGACAACGAGGCCGCCGGCGGCAAGGCCGGCGACTTCCTCCTGCAGCAGCTGCCCGCCGGCTCCGAGGTCGCCGTCATCGGCGGAGTCTCGGGAGACGTCACCAGCGCCGCCCGCGTCGACGGCTTCACCGCCGCGATCGGCTCCGACCTCACCGTCGTCCAGGAGGCCGCGGCCGACTGGAAGCGCGAGGTCGCGCTGACCAAGGCGACCGACATCCTCGCCGCCAACCCCGACGTGAAGGCGTTCTTCGCCGCGAACGACGACATGGGCCTCGGCATCGTCAAGGCCGTCGAGAACGCGGGCCTCACCGGCTCCGTCCAGGTGGTCAGCGTCGACGGCAACGAGGACGCGCTGCAGTCCGTGAAGGACGGCGGACTCACCGCCACCGTCGCCCAGTACCCCTACGCGATCGGCCAGCTCGGCGTGCAGGCGTGCGAGGCCGTCGGCGCCGGCGAGGAGATCCCCGCCGAGATCGAGTCGCCCACCGCGCTCGTGACCTCCGAGACCGCGGAGCAGGCCCTCGGCGCCTTCCCCCAGCCGTTCGAGGAGTTCGACAACCCGCTCGCCGCGCTCGTCCCCAGCAAGTAGGACCTCCCGCCCATGGCAACCCAGGAAGCGACCATGACCTCAGTCACCGCCCGACCCCCGGCCAGCGCCTCCCCGCTGCTGTCGAACCTCCGTCAGCTCAGCTTCTGGGCCGAGAACGCCGCACCGATCGGGCTCGTCGCCCTGGTGATCGTGTTCTCGATCGCGACGCCGACGTTCCTCAGTCTCGGCAACATCAAGGCGATGCTCGTCGCCGCCGCGATCCTGGTCATCCTCTCGATCGGCCAGTCCTTCGTCATCACCACCGGCGGCATCGACCTCTCGATCTCGGCGACGATGACCGTCGGAGCGGTCGGCTTCGGCATCGGCTGGAGCGCCGGCTGGGGCTTCTGGCTCTCGGCGCTCGCGGCCCTGCTCTTCGCGGGGCTGATCGGAGTGATCAACGGCTTCCTGATCGCGAAGGGCAAGGTCACCGACTTCATCGCGACACTGGGCACGCTCTCGGTGGCGACCGGCCTCGCGCTGATCGTCTCCGACGGCAAGCCGATCACGGTCGGCAGCCCCGAGCTGCTCCGCCTCACCACCGGCTCGATCGGGATCATCGGCTACCCGATCATCCTGGCCGCGGTCATCGGAGTCGTCGCCTGGGTCGTCATGTTCCGCACCCGCTTCGGCCTGCACGTGCAGGCGGTCGGCGGCAACGAGGAGAGCGCGGTCGCCAACGGCATCAAGGCCGGACGCGTGCGCATCGCGGTGTACATCATCGCCGCGGTCCTCGCCGGAGTCGGCTCGCTCCTCCTCGTCGCCCGCGTCGGCGCCGCGGAGCCGGCCATCAACACGCAGTACCTGCTCAACTCCATCGCGGCCGTCGTGCTCGGCGGAGTGAGCCTCACCGGCGGCAAGGCCAAGATCGTCGGCCCGATCATCGGAGCGTTCCTCCTGACCGCGCTGACCAACGGCCTGACCCTGCTCGGCGTCTCGCAGTTCTACCAGCCCCTCGCCGTCGGCCTGGTGGTCGTGCTCGCCGCCCTCATCACCCGCTACCAGAAGAAGTGAGCCCAGCCATGACCAGCGACATCCTGCTCGAAGCGCGGGACATCAAGAAGTCCTTCGGCGGCGTCCACGCTCTCAAGGGAGCGTCGATGTCGATGCGCCGCGGCGAGATCACCGCCCTGATCGGCGACAACGGCGCGGGCAAGTCCACCCTCGTCCGCTGCCTCTCCGGGGTGCACCCCGCCGACTCCGGCACCATCACCCTCGACGGCGACGTGGTGCACTTCACCACTCCGCTCGGCGCGCGGGACGGCGGCATCGAGACGGTGCACCAGACCCTCGCCCTGGTCGAGGACCTGACCGTGTGGCAGAACTTCTTCCTCGGCCGCGAGCTCACCAAGGGCGTGCCCGGGGTGCGGTTCCTCGACCGCACGCAGATGAAGAAGACGGCCCAGGAGCTTCTCGGCGACCTCGCCGTGAACGTCCCGCCGGTCACCAGCAAGGTCCGCCGCCTCTCGGGCGGCCAGCGCCAGGCGGTCGCGATCGCCCGGGCCGCGGGCTGGGGCAGCAAGATCGTGATCATGGACGAGCCGACCGCGGCGCTCGGCGTCCAGGAGACGGCGCGCGTCGAGAAGATCATCCTCAAGCTGCGCGACGCCGGAGTGGCCGTGCTGCTGATCAGCCACAACTTCGACCAGGTGATGCGCCTGAGCGACCAGGTGTGGGTGATGCGCGCGGGCCTCGCCGTCGCCGGCCGCCGCACCGCCGAGACCAGCGGCGACGAGCTCGTCTCGCTGATCACGGGCGCGAAGGCCGCCTGATGCACCCCGAGTTCCTGCACCGCGGGAGCACGGAGCGCTCGTCGCCGATCGGGGTCCACGCGGGTCTGCTCGTCGGCGATTGGACGCCGGAGTCGGGGCGCCGCGCGATCGGCGCCGCCGCCTCGATCGGCTTCGACCTGATCGAGATCCCGGCTCCCGCCGACCCCGACGCCTCCGCGTGGACCGCCGACCTGCTCGACGAGCACGGGATCGACGCGGTCGTCTCGCTCGCGCTGGACGCCGACTCCGACATCACCGACCAGGCCACGGCCGGCCGCGGCGAGGAGCGGCTGCTGGCGGCCGTGCGGTTCGCCGAGGCGATCGGCGCGCGGTACGTCGGCGGAGTCACCTACTCGGCCATGCGCAAGTACGAGCACGCGGCCGACGCGGCTGCCCGCTCGCGCTCGCTCGACGTGCTGCGGAGGGTCGCCGCGGCCGCCGCTCCGGCCGGCGTCGTCGTCGGAGCGGAGTACGTGAACCGCTACGAGAGCAACCTGCTGAACACGGCCGCCCAGACCGCCGCGTTCCTCCGCGAGCTCGACGCGCCGAACGTGCTCCTGCACCTCGACACCTTCCACGCCCACCTCGAGGAGGTCGACCTCGCGAGCGCCGTCCGCGACGCCGGCGACCTGCTCGGCTACCTCCACGCCTCCGAGAACCACCGCGGAGAGCTGGGCACCGGGAGCACCGACTGGACCGGGCTCGCGGCGGCGCTCGCCGACTCCGGCTACCGCGGTCCGCTCACCCTCGAGAGCTTCTCGCCCGCCGTCCAGCCCCCGGCCTCGGCCGAGGGCATGGGTCTCTGGCGCGAGCTCTGGCACGACCCCGTCGCCCTCGCGACCTCCGGCCACGCATTCCTCGCGGACCTGCTCGACACCGACCCCGCGGCCCGACGCCGCCCCTGAACCTCTCGAACCAAGGAGCACCACCATGACCACGAACCCTCTCGGAGTGCACGCCCTCGTCTTCGCCGGCGGCACCACCCCCGACGAAGTGACCGCGACGATCGAGCAGACCAAGGCGGCCGGATTCGACCTGCTGGAGCTCTCGCTGCACGACGTGCAGAACCTCGACACCGCCTCCGCCCGCGCCGCCCTCGAGGCGAACGACCTCGGCATCGTCTGCTCGCGCGGCCTCGCCTTCTCGGCCGACGTCTCCAGCGACGACCCGGAGGTGGTGGCCCGCGGCGCGAAGCTGCTCGCCGACTCCCTCGAGACCACCCACGCGCTCGGCGGCACCCACTTCACCGGCGCCCTCTACAGCGCGCTCGGGAAGTACAGCGCGCCCCTCTCGGCCGCGGGCCGCGCGAACGTCGTCTCGGTGCTGACCGATCTCGCCGCCGAGGCCTCGACGAAGGGCATGACCCTCGGCCTCGAGATCTGCAACCGCTACGAGACCAACGTCATCAACACCGCCGCGGACGCCCTGCGCCTCGCCGACGACATCGGCGCCGACAACGTCCTGATCCACCTGGACACGTACCACATGAACATCGAGGAGGACGACTTCTTCCGCCCGGTGCTGCTGGTCGGGGATCGTCTCGGGTATGTCCACATCGGCGAGAACCACCGCGGCTACCTCGGCAGCGGCCACCTCGACTTCACGACGTTCTTCCACGCCCTCGCCGCGATCGACTACCGCGGACCCATCACCTTCGAGTCGTTCTCGTCGGCCGTGGTCTCGCCGACCCTCTCGAACGACCTGGCCGTGTGGCGGAACCTCTGGAACGACGGCCCCGCGCTCGCTCGCCACGCCCACGGCTTCCTGGTGAACGCGCTGGAGAGCAGCCGTGGCGAGGCCTGAGACCGAGGTCGCGCCCGACGCGGTGCGGCCCGGCCTCGACGAGCTGGCCGGGCGCGCGCTCGCGCTGACCTCGCCGGGCCGCCGCGCGATCGTCGCGATCGCCGGCAGCCCCGGGGCCGGCAAGACCACGCTCGCCCGGGCGGTGGTCGCCCGCGCGAACGAGCTCGCGGGGGAGGGGACCGCCGCCTTCGTGCCGATGGACGGCTTCCACCTCGCCAACGCCACGCTCGACGAGCTCGGCCGCCACGACCGCAAGGGCGCCCTCGACACGTTCGACGGCTGGGGCTTCCTCGCCCTGGTGCGGAGGCTGCGCGCCGAGACCGACCACGTCGTCTACGCGCCCACCTTCGAGCGCACCGTCGACGAGGGAGTGGCCGGCGCGCTGGCCGTGCACCCCTCCGCGTCGCTCGTCGTGCTGGAGGGCAACTACCTCCTCGTCGACGAGGGCCCGTGGGCGCTGCTGCGCGCCGAGTTCGACGAGGCCTGGTTCTGCGCGACTCCCGAGACCGAGCGCTTCGAGCGCCTGGTCGACCGCCACGTCTCCTTCGGCCGCGCCCCCGAGGCGGCCTCCGCCTGGGCCTCCGAGGTCGACGGGCGGAACGCGCTGCTGATCGAGGCCACTCGCGACCGCGCCGACCTGATCGTGTCGGGGACGGCGGCGGGGGTGGTCTGACGCCGGACGGGCCGAGGGGCTGTCGCGCTCCCTCGGCCTCCGGCTCCCGTCCGCGGAGTGGTACGCGGTCCTCGTCCGGCGGCCGTGCGCCGGGAACGGGCCGATCCGGCCGCGAGGCCGAAAGGTAGTGACGTCGCCCGGCGCCCGCAACTGCCTCCCGGCGGAGTCTCGTGTGCATCCTCTGGGACAACCTCCGATTCCCCTGAGCGGACTTCTTCTCCCGCTCAGGCCCTTTCTAGGGTCGATAGTGCAGTCGTCCTCCGGACTCCACCGATCGAGAAGCACGTCGGGTGATCTTCTCGTCGGGTGGACAGGGGGATGTCCATGAGGGGAGAGGACAGGCCGATGACGCAGAAGTCGATCGCCGGGGCATCGAATGCGAATGCCGCGCTCATCACTTTCATAGTCGCCACTTTCGTTCTCGTCGGGAGCATCTTCCTGACGACGTCGGGCGATGTGCCGCTCGGTGCAGTGGCGGCCGTCGTGGGGATCGCCCTGCTGATCGCAGGGTTCGTGCAGATGTCGAGGATGCGCTCCTCACGCTAGGCGGCGAGGGTCGCGTGCGCCTGCTCGGACATCCGTCGACAGGTGCCCTGCGGGGGATCTCCTCTGCGCTCCCGAGCGACGCCGGCGACCCTTCTCCCCACCGAGTGCTTCCACGGTGCCTCCGCTTCTCCCGAGGAGAAGAAGGAGTTCCGCGGAGGATCAGAAGAACACCGTGCAAGGCAGATGGAAAGAGGTTGATGAAGATGACGAACAACGCTGACGATGTTCTGCGACGGACCGGCTTCGTGGACGAGTCCCACTTGTCCGACCTGGTGGCGGGCGACCGTGCTGCTGGAGAACAGGAGGTGGGGGCGGGCTCGCCGGTGATCATCTCGGCGGTCTCGGGCACCGTGGCCAGCGCGACCGCAGTGAGCGCCCTCGTGACCAGCTCCGGGCTGTGTCCGACGTTCTCCTGCACGGGCGAGTGCTGATCGGCCGTCGGACCACGCGCCCGCATCGGGCGTGACCGCGGTCCTCAGCGGATCGCGGACCAGGGTGCGGGAGCGGCGTCGCAGCCGCTCCCGCACCTGATCGGGCCGGTCACGGGCAGAGCATCCGCACACGGGTGACCCGATCCGGGATCGATCCGACCAGTGCTCGAGGGGGGCAGGAATGACGGCATCGACTGTCGACAGGGTGTGCGACGAGTACTTCGGAGTCTTCGGACCCGTCTACCGCCCGTGGGTCGAGCGGGTCGTCGCGCGGCTGGCGGAGTCGTTCGACGCTCTTCCCCAGCGCGGCCGGATCGACGAGACGGTCGTCCTGAGCGCGGCCCGATCGGCGATGAGCGGTCTCACCCGGCTGGGCGCGAGGACCCTGATCGCGCGCCTGCACGCGGAGGACCTCCCCGCCGATGCGGGGTCGTCGGCGTTCGTGGACTTCGTCACGACCACGTCCTCCCCGCAGGAGCGCTCGGCGCTCCTGTCCGAGTACCCCGTGCTCGCCGAGATGCTCGACCGCACGGGCGACCAGGTGGTCTCCACCGTTCTGGAGTGCGTCCAGCACTTCTTCGCCGACGAGGCCGCGCTCGCGGCCGCACCTCTCGACGCCGGCTCCCGGATCCGGGACATCACGTTCTCGGACGGCGATCCTCACCGGAACGGACGACGGGTGCTCATCGTCACCACCGACGCTGGCCGTCTGGTCTACAAGCCCCGCTCGTCCTCGATCGACCAGCTGGTCGCCCGCATCGCGGAGGTCGTCAACGACGAGACGGGAGGCCGCTCGCACCTCCTCGTTCCTGCGACCGTCGATCGCGGGGACCACAGCTGGCAGCCGTTCATCGAGTCGCGGCGCTCGGCCTCCGTGGACGAGTACCTCGAGTACTACCGGCGGCTCGGCAGCCTCCTGGCTCTCTTCACCGCTGTCGGCGGCCACGACATGCACTACGAGAACATCCTCGCCGTCGGCGCGCAGCCGGTGCCCATCGATCTGGAGACGGGCATCCGCGTGCGGTTCGCCGCTCCCGAGACCGACTCGCTCGCGGCGCGGATGGCCGTGGACGCCGCCTTCGGTGTCGGCGCGTCCCTGATCCTGCCGAACTCCGATACGGCCGGCCGGTTCGACATCGATCTCTCCGCCGCCGGCACCGCGGTCCTGCAGGAGTCGGACGTGATGAGCGGATCGCGGATCGTCGGGGCCGGCACGATCGGCATCCGCGTCGACCGGGTCCCCGGCTCCGTGCAGCGGCAGCCGCACGCGCCGGAGGGCTCGGACGCCGAGGCCTGGACGCTGGAGGACCTGTCGGCGCCGTTGCGGGCCGGGTACCGCGAGACGGCGGAGGCGATCGTCCGCTCCCGCACCCGGATCGAGACGGTCCTCCGGACCTGGCGGCTCGCCGTCCGCGAGATCCTCCGGCCGACCTCGACCTACGCGGCGTTCCTCGAGTCCTCCCTCCACCCCCGCTACCTGACCTCGCGGGAGGCCGCGGAGGGACTCTTCGCGCTCCTCGGCGATCCCGCGTCCGTTCCGCCCGGAGTCGCCCACCGGGTCGCCCTCGCCGAGCGCCGCGCGCTGATGCGCGGCGACATCCCCTTCTTCGTCTACGACCGGCCGAGCAACACGCTGCGGGAGGCCGCCGACGAGTCCGGGGTCGACCTGCCGTCGAGCGCGATCGAGATCGCCGCCTTCGACGCACTGCGCGAGTTCGTCCGGCGCGGCGTCGTGCGCGACGACCACTCCATCCAGGCCCTGATCGCCTCGACCCCTCCGAACGCCTGGACGAAGGGCCCGACGAGGCGGGACATCCCCTTCGCGTTCGACGCCGGCTCCCCGGAGGACGTCGCCCGCGATCTGACCGACCGCATCGTCGATCTCGCGCTCTGGACCGAGGACGGCTCGGCGTGCACCTGGCTGACGCCGCTGCTCGTCGACGACACGCGTCTGCGCGTCTCCTCCCTCGACCTGACCCTCTACCAGGGAGGCGGGCTGACGCTGCTCCTCGAGGCGGCGCACCGGAGGTTCGACGACCCCCGGTACGCCCGTGCCCTGCGCGGATTCGCTGCGGGCTTCCACGGGGTCGACCTCGCCGAGCAGCCGCTGGGCGTCTCCGGCTTCACCGGACTCGGCTCGGTGGCGGTCACGCTCGCAGCCGCGGCCCGGGTGACGGGCGATCCCCGGACCGCCGCGCTGAGCGAGGAGGCGCTCGACCTCGTCGCTCGTCGTCTCCGCGCCGGCGAGGGCCTCGGTTCCGACTTCATCGGCGGCGTCGCCGGCGTCACTCCCCTGCTCGCGGCCGGGGACGCAGCCGGCGGCCGGCACGAGGAGGCCCTGACCGCCGCCGTCCGGGCACTGCGGGCGGCCCCCGTCGCCGACGACCCCGAGGAGAACCTCGCCCACGGCCGCCTCGGCGTCCTCGTCGGCCTGGCCCACGCCGCCCCGTACGACCCGTCGCTGTCGCGGGACGAGCTCGCGGACGGCCTCGAGGCTCTCGTGCACCGCGAGGCGGCTCGGGTCGACCGCGATCCCGCGGCGCACTTCTCGTGGTGCAAAGGACTGCCCGGCGCCCTCCGCGGCGCCGTCGACGGGCTCCGGGCCCTCGGGGCGGACCGCCAGGAGCTCGAGGAGCGCCTGGGCGCGGCGGCGCGGGAGGCGTTCACGTCGGCAGCCGTGTCGTCGGACGACATGAGCCTGTGCCACGGGACGGCGGGCGCCCTGTCCAGCTGGGTCGCCGTCGCTCGCGCGCTCGGCGACGAGGAGCTGCTCGGCGGAGCACGTGCGGCGGGAGCGGACCTGGTCGACCGCTACGCGCGCAGCGGCTTCCGGGGAGGTGTCCGCAACGGGGAGTCGTCCCTCGGCTTCATGCTCGGGGTGCCCGGCTTCGCTCACGCCCTGCTCGAGGTCTCCGACACCGCTCCCTGCGCGGCTCCGGTCGGCTCGGCCCGTCGCCGAGAGCCGGTGGTCGCGCGATGAGGACGACGGTCCGGCCCCGACTGCAGCTCTCGGTCACCGAGTGCGGGCCCCGATGCGCGCAGATGATCCTCGACGCGCACGGCATCGGCCAGGAGGTCGGCCGCCTGGCGCCGCCGACCGGGACCAGCGGGGGGATGAGCCTCGCGGAGGTGGCCGCGGCGATAGCCGGGAACGGACTGCCCGCCCGGGTGCGTCGCGTCCCGGTCGCACCGCTGTCGGCTCTGCCGGCGCCCTCGGTGCTGTTCTGGGACGGCGGCCACTTCGTGGTGCTGGAGCGCGTCGGCCGCCGCCGCGTCGTGGTCGTCGATCCTGCGGTCGGGCGGCTCGCCGTGGATACGGAGGAGTTCTCCCGTCGCTACGGCGGCGTGCTCGTCGAGGTCGATGGTCGCAGGGCCCTGCTGAGCCAGGCGGTCGGTGCCGCTGATCGCGCGCGACGCGCCCTCGGCTGGAACCGCCCCCGCACCGCGCTCGCCGCCGGGATCGCCGCCGCTCTCCACGCCGTGGCGACCGCCGCGATCGCGGGCGGGGCGATGCACGCCTGGGCTGCTCCGGCAGCCGGTGGGGCGCTCGCTCCGCAGCACCTCGCCTCCGCCGCCGCCGGCGCGGCCGTGGGCGGAGGCCTCCTCCTCGCCCACGCTCTGCTCCTCGACCGCACGGTCGACCGCACGAACCGGTCGGCGTCGCGACTCCTCTCCGAGCACCTCTTCCGCCTCCCTCTGACGTACTTCTCGGAGCGCGCCGCATCGGAGCCGATGCTCCGTCTGAGCAGTGCCGAGCCCGTGCGGCGCGCGGTGCTGCGCGGCGCGGCGGCGGCGATCGGATCGTTCGCGGCGGCGGCGGCGCTCGTGGCCGCCGCGGCGGTCGTCGCGCCGTCAGCGGCGGTCGCCGTCGCCCTCGCCGCGCTCGTCCAGTGGGCGATCAGCCGGTGGGGCGAGCGCGCGGCGGCGCTCGAGGAGGCCGCGGCCGTGGCCGACGGGCAGCGAGCCGCGGAGACGGCGGCTGCGTCGATCGTGTCCATCGCGGAGGTGAAGGCGTCGGCGCTCGAGGCGGCTTCGGCCCGGAGCTGGTCCACGAGCGTGTCCGCGGCACTCGGGCACCGCCGCACCGCCGACACGATCCGGACGGCGATCGGCGCAGCCGCCTGGCTCGTCCGCTCGGCACTCGTCCTCGTGCTGCTGCTCGTCGCCGGCCCCGTCGCCCTCGGAGCCGCCGCGCTGGGCGTGGCGGCGCTCGTGCTGCTCGGCCGCGCCCAGCGCGCGCTCGTCTCGGTCGCGGCGCTCGATCACGACATCGACGGCACCCTCGACCTCCTCGGGAGGCCGGCCGCCGCGGACGCGGAGACCGGCCTCGAGGGACTCGAGCACTCCGGGATCTCCGCGGACGGGCTCCGACCCGCTCCGACGGGCCCGATCGTCTCTTTCGGGGTCGCCGCCGGACAGCGGGCCGTCGTCTCGGGTCCGCCCGGGTCGGGCCGCTCCGCGCTCCTCGCGATGCTCGCCGGTGTCGCCGATCCGGGCGCGGGCCGAGTCCTCATCGGCGGCCGTCCGAGGACCGCGTACCGCCGGTCCTCGCTCTCCCGTCGCGTCGCCTACGTGTCGCAGCGTCCCGTCCTCCCCGGCGGCACGATCACCGAGATGATCCGCTTCGGGCGCGCCGACGTGTCCGACGCGGACATCAGGGCGGCGGCGGCGACGGTCGAGCTCGACGACGACGTCCGGCGCCTGCGGATGGGCTACGAGACCGTGATCGCGCCCGGAGCGGCGTCGCTCACGACGGCGCAGCGGCGGAGAGTCGTGCTCGCGCGGGCGCTCGCCGTCGGGCCCGCCGTCCTCCTGCTCGACGAGGCGACCGCTCCGCTCGGGCGCGACGCGGAGCAGCGACTGCTCGAGCGTCTCTCCCGGCAGGGGACGACCGTGGTGCTCGTCTCCTCCGACTCCGACACGGTCGCCCGGGCCGATGTCGTGATCGACCTCACGAGCGGGGAGCGGCCCGCGCCCGCCGTCGACGATGCGGCCGAGGGGGTCCTCCCGTGACCGCCCTCTCGCTGCTCGCCCCGTTCGATCCCGCCCATCCGGCGGCCCTGGCTCCCTTCTGCGCCCTCGTCCAGGAGACGGAGCTGCGGATGCTCTGGCAGGGGCACTCGACCGCCGGGGACGCCTGGATGAACGCCGCGCACCTCGCGGGAGCCGGGTACACGGTGCCGTTCGGCTTCGGCGTGCAGCTGACCGGATACGCCCACCCCTTCGAAGCGGTCGTCAAGGCGGTCTCGCTGACGAGGCAGACGGGACGCCCCGTGGTCGCCGGGTTCGGCCCCGGCGGGCGCTCCGCGCAGGCCGCCCTGCACGGCGCACCACTGCCGTCCCCGCTCACGCACATGCGCGACTACGTCTCGACGATGCGGACCGCTCTCGGCGGGACGCCCGGCATCGAGATCGGGATGGGAGTCCTCCGCCCCCGGATGGCCTTCCTGTGCGGCGAGACGGCCGACGTCGCGATCACCTGGCTCACTCCGCCGGAGTACATCCGCGACACGCTGCTGAGCGCCCTCGAGGAGGGAGCCGCCTCCGCCGGGCGGCCGCGGCCGCGCATCGTGTCCGTGCTCCCCGCGGCCTTCGGCGTCGACAGGAGGGACGGAGCAGCGGCGATCGAGGCGACCATCGGCCACCACCTGACGCTGCCGCACTACCGCGACGTCCTCGGCAGAGCAGGGATCCGCCTGCCCGAGCCCGGCGCGGCGCTGTCGGCCGAGGTGTGCCGCGACCTCGAGGAGCGGGGCGCGGTGACCACCGACCCGGCCGCCGAGCTCGACGGGCTGCGGTCGCGGTACGCCGCCGCCGGTGTGGAGGAGATCGTCCTCAACGTCATCGGAGCGACCGCCGTCGCCGGCCCGCGAGCGGTCCTCGACGCCCTGATCACGCTGCTCGAGCCGGCGGAGCCGCTCGACGGCCCTTCCTTCCGCACCGCACCGAGGCGGTCGGAGGACAGAGCGGGGGTGGGCTGAGACCGGACGAGAGCACATCCAGACCAGACCACCACCGACACCACCCGACCCGGCCCGTCCCGGACCGGTCGGGCAGACATCCGAACGAAGGAGAAGATCATGTCCCAGTACGACGTCGCGCTCTTCGAGGAGATCGCCGAGCAGGACTTCGACTCGGTCGCCTACGGCGCCTGCACCACCAACACCTTCACGCTGAGCAACGTCCTCGGCAACCAGGGCGGATGGTGCACGCTCACGGTCGAGTGTCAGCCCAACTGCAAGTAGACGGATGACGGGGGGCGGGGCCACGACCGGTCCCGCCTCCCGTTCCCTTCATCGGCAGGGTCCCCGTCAGCGAGGGGACCGATTCCAGCAGGAGCGTGAGATGAGCGACACCAGAGTCTTCTACCCCGAGTTCGATCAGCAGGAGTTCGACGACGTCATCCGGCCGCTGACGGAGTGGGACGGCGAGCTCGAGCGCTCCCTCGCAGGGCGCTCCGATCCTGCGCTCGGCACCCCGGTCGCGGACTCCGGACCGGCCGTCGAGTCCGCCCCCTTCGACGCGATCATCGACGGAGTCGTCGACGAGCACCTCGCGGGGCGGACGGCTCCCGCCGCGACCGGCGAGGGAGTGGACGCGGACGCCGTCGAGGCGGGACTGCGACTGCTGCTCCGCGAGCGCGTCCGCCCCGTGCTGATCCGGCCGCTGGTCGTCGCGATCAACCGCGCGCGCGAGGAGGGCGTCCTCCGCGGCGGGACCCGTCTCGCGCGCTACCAGGACTTCTGCGCGCGATGGGAGAGCGAGTTCGCGGCCGTCACCCACCAGAGCCTCCCTCTTCTCGCCTCGCAGGTGGACGGAGTGATCCGGCAGTCGCTCGCGGCCCACGATCTCCTGCTGGCCCGCTTCCGACGCGACCGCGCTCTCGTGGAGACCCTGATCGAGCCGACCTCCGGCTCCCCGGTCCTCACCGGGATCAGCGTGAGCGGCGACACCCACGCCCGAGGCTCGGCCGTCGGGATCCTCCGCTTCGACGACGGCGGCGCGGTCGCCTACAAGCCGCGCTCGGTCGACGGCGAGGCCGGCTACGCGGCGCTCGCCGAGGAGCTCGGCGCTCTGTCCGGTCGCCGCTTCGAGGCGGCCCGGGTCGTCCGGTGCGACGGGTACGGCTGGGTGCAGTTCGTCCGCGCGGTGCCGCCCGCGGAGGCGCCGTCCGACAGCGTCTTCCGCTCCGGCCAGCTCGGCGCGCTCCTGTTCGCTCTCAACGCCCGCGACATGCATCACGAGAACGTCCTCCTGTCGACGTCCGGACCGGTCCCCGTCGACCTCGAGACCCTCCTGCACCCCCGCAGGCAGGAGCAGTCGACCACCGGGACTCCGCTGCCCGTGCGCTCCTCCGGCGGGCGGCGCACCGCGCAGGACGTCCTCTCCGAGTCCGTCTACGGCGTCGGCCTGCTGCCGATGCTCATCACCCGCCCCGGAGACGACGCCGGGCACCTCGACGTCGGCTTCCTCGGCCGAGGAGGCGACGGGCCCTCGCCCTACCGGACGCTCCGGGTCCGGGAGGGCTTCTCGGACGAGATGACCGTCGCGCTCGAGTCCGCGGAGCCCGACGACGGCCCGGCGGTCCTCGCCGCGGGCGTCGACCCGGGAGCAGGCGTCCGGACCGTCGCGAGCGAGTTCACCGCGGGGTTCCTCGACCTGTACGACTGGATCGCCGAGCACCGCGACGCGTTCGCCGAGCTGGTCGTCCGTCACCTCGGGTCGGCCCGGCTCCGCTACGTGCACAACCCGACGATCCTCTACGCCCAGACTCTCCGGATGACCTCCGGCGTCGAGGTGCTCGCGTCCCGCGAGGTCTTCCTCGCCGTGCTCAAGAGGATCGGTATCGCGAGCAAGAACGTCGCGACGACCCTGGTGGCCTCCGAGATGCTCCAGCTCTCCCGCCGCGACATCCCCTACTTCGTCACCCGCGTCGATCGCGAGGAGCTGACAGCGGACGGCGCGATCGTGGCTCGGCTCGAGGAGTCGCCTCTGGAGTCGTTCCGGGCGAAGCTCGCGCGCTTCGGCCCGGCGGACAGGGCTCTGCAGGCGTCTCTGATCGGAGCCGCGTTCACCGCGCAGTTCCCCGACAACCACCTGCCCGAGAGCGGCGGCGCGGACGGAGCGGGGGCCCGGAGGATGCGGGACGACCGCCCCTCGTCCGCCCGGTCGGATCTCGCCGCGCTCGCCGTGGACATCGGCGACCATCTCGTCGACACGGTCCTCGGCGACCGCTGGGCGCATCTGCCTCCCACCTGGATCGGCCCTCTCGCCTCCGCCTCCGCAGCCCGCCCCTGGCCGCCCGGAGTCCTCGGCTACGACCTCTACACGGGACGCACGGGTCCCGCGCTCGCCCTCGCCGCTCTCGGAGCCTCGGTCGGAGCCCGTCGCCACCTCGACGTCGCCCGCCAGGTCTTCGACGCCTCCGCCGAGGTGCTGAGCGAGGGCCGCTACGAGGCCAGGAGCATCCGCGCGATCGGCACCGGCGCCTACACCGGGCTGCCCGGATTCCTCTGGGGCCTCGCGGAGGCGGGACGCCGCCTCGACCGCGCCGACTGGATCGAGGCGGCGGTGTCCGCGCGCGGTCTCGTCCTCGATCAGCTCGCGGAGGAGACGGATCCCGCGTCGTGGGACATCGTCTCCGGCAGGCTCGGCGCCCTCGGCATGCTCCGCGCCGTCGATCCCGCGCCCGACGCGGCCCTCGACGCACTGGTGGAGGACGCGGTCCGGAGCCTCGCCGTCCTCTCCGGGGCGACGCCGCTGCTCCGGCAGTCCGGCTATGCGCACGGCGTCGCAGGAGCCATCGCGACGGTCGCCCGGCAAGCCCGACCGAGCGGGACGAGGACCGCGGTGCTGCGCCGCCTGCTCGGTGTGCTCGACTCCTTCTACGACACGGCCGAGCGCGACTGGCACACGGACTCGGCACGGTCCGGGTCCGCGACCGGATGGTGCCACGGCTCCGCCGGCATCGCTCTCGCCCTGACGACCTGCGCGCGGTACGCGCCCGACGCGGGCGTCGACCCGGACGTCCTCGCCGCGAGCGAGGACGCGCTGATCAGGAGAGGGTTCGGGCGCAACACGACGCTCTGCCACGGCGACCTGGGGAACCTGGAGGTCCTCCGCGCGCTCGACGAGGCCTCCGGGGGTGCGCACGCGCAGGACAGGGCCCGCGTCGAGTCCTTCCTGTCGGCCTCCGTCCTCCGCGCCCGGATCGACGAGCCCAGCAGCCGCTACGCGCACACGAACTCGGTCATGGTCGGCACGTCGGGCGTCCTCCTCTCGACCGTCCGGCGGCTCGATCCCGACGCTCCGTCGTCGCCGGTGGTGCTCTCGTGACCGCGCGCCGGAGAGTTCCCGTCGTCCTGCAGACCTCGCAGACCGAGTGCGGCCTGAGCAGCTGCGTCGCCGTCCTGGGGGCCCACGGGGTCGACGAGAGCCTCGCGTCGGCCCGGTCGCGCTACGAAGCGGGACGCGACGGACTCTCCGCGGGCGATCTCGTCCGGATGCTCGCGGACAGGGGGATGGAGTCGAAGGTCTACCGCGTCGCCTCCGCCGAGGCTCTGAGGGCCTGCGCGTCGCCGGTGATCCTGTTCTGGGAGCAGTACCACTACCTGGTCCTGGAGCGGATCGTCGGAGACCGCGCCTTCCTGATGGATCCGGCCTACGGGCGGCGAGTGGTGTCGATGGCCGAGCTCGAGGAGGGGTTCAGCAGCATCGTGATCGACGCCCGGCCGGGCGAGGACTTCACTCCCAGCCGCGCGCCTCTGCTCGCGGAGTGGCGATCGCTGCCGCTCCGGGCGCCGGGGATGCGGGCGCCCCTGATCGCGGCCGCCGGACTCGTGCTCGCCGGGTACGCGGTGACGATCGGGCTGCCGCTGCTCACGCAGAGCATCGTCGACGCCTTCACCGGAGGCGCGGCGCCGGACATCGGGGGCGTGGTGCTGCTCGTGCTCGTCGCCGCGGTGCTGTTCTACGTCATCACGCTCCTGCGCAGCGTCGTGCTCGCGCGCCTCGTCCGAGCCCTCGGGCAGCACCTCATGGAGAAGGTGTTCGACCGGATGATGAGCCTGCCGTTCCCGTACTTCTCGACGAGGCCGGCCGGTGAGCTCCTCTACCGCCTGTCGAGCGTCAACACCGTCCGCGACCTGCTCTCGACCCGCGTCGTGCAGGTGGTGGTGGACGCGGGCACGCTCCTGTCCCTCTCCGTGTACCTCGCGATCGTCTCGCCCGCCGTGCTGCTCGCCGCGCTCGGGGTCCTCGCCCTCGTGGTGGTGCTGCTCGCCCTGACCGCCTCGCGCATCCGCACGCGTCTGGACACGGAGATCGCCTACGCGGCGTCGAGCCAGATCGTGCAGCTCGACGCCATCGCGTCCATCGAGTCGATCAAGATGGCGGGGAGCGCGCGGTCCGTGGTCGAGCGCTGGTCGACCGACTACCGCCGCTCGATGGCGGCTCTCGAAGGGCGGATGCGCCTCCAGCTCGGAGCGGTCGGAGGGGTGGTCGCCTGCGTCCAGCTCTTCGCGCCCCTCCTGCTGCTCACCGTCTCGCTCTGGCAGGCGAGCCGGGGCGAGATGACGACCGGCCAGGCCATCGCCGTCCAGAGCGTCGGCGGGGTGCTGTTCGCCTCGCTCTCCTCGCTCTTCGGCGCCTACAACGAGTTCGTCCAGACCTCGCGAGCGGTCGCCAGGATCGGGGACATCACCGAGACCGCGCCCGAGACGAGCGGCGGTACTCGCACTCGACTGGACGACGCCTCGCTCGAGCTGCACGACGTCGGCTTCCGCTACTCCGTCTCGGCCCCCGACTCGCTCTCGGGCCTCTCTCTGCACCTGCCCGCCGGTTCGACGACCGCGGTGGTCGGAGCATCGGGGGCGGGGAAGAGCACGCTGGCCGCCGTGCTGTGCACCCTCTACAGTCCGACGACCGGTCGGATGCTGGTCGGCGGAGTGCCGTCGACCGAGTACGACACGGACTTCCTGCGCTCCCGCATCGGCTACGTGCCGCAGACCAGCACCCTGCACAACGGGACTCTGCTCGACAATCTCGCCATGGGCTCCGCCATGGACCCCGCCGAGATCGAGCGCCGCTGCCGCGCGATGGGCTTCCTCGACTTCATCGACGAGATGCCGATGGGGTACCGCACGATCGTCTCCAGCCTTGGAGGGAACCTCTCGGGCGGGCAGCGCCAGCGCGTCGCCATCGCCCGCACCCTGCTCCGCGACCCCGAGATCCTGGTGATGGACGAGGCGACGAGCGCCCTCGACGGAGTCAACGAGCGGCTCGTGGACGAGTACGTCCGGGATCTGGGCTGCACCAGGATCCTCTTCGCGCACCGGCTCTCGACCATCCGCGACGCCCAGCAGGTCGTGGTCCTCGCGGGCGGCCGCATCGCGCAGGTCGGCCCCCACGACGAGCTCGCGGCGATCGACGGCCCGTACCGCACGCTGTATCCGCCTCTGGACGGCGGCGCATCCGACGGGGCCGCCCCTGACCCGGCGCGGGCGGCGGCCGCGCCGATGCGCTGACTCTCCCCACCGGCACCACATCTGAAAGGCGACACCGACGTGATCTCGATCGATTCCCTCACGAAGCGCTACCGCGGCACGACCGCCGTCTCCGAGCTCTCGTTCTCGGCGCGACCCGGCGCGGTCACCGCACTCCTCGGACCCAACGGCGCCGGCAAGTCGACGACCCTCCGCATCCTGCTCGGGCTCGAGCAGCCCGACGGCGGGACCGCCACGTTCGACGGCGTCCCCTACCGGTCGATGCGCGAGCCGATGCGCAGCGTGGGCGCGCTGCTGGATGCAGGCTGGGTGCATCCGCTGAGGACGGTCTCGGCGCACCTGCGCTGGATGGCGCAGTCGAACGGCATCCCGCGCGAGCGCATCGGCGAGGTCCTCGAGATCGTCGGCCTCCAGAGCGTCGCCGGTCGCCGCTGCGGCAAGCTCTCGCTCGGGATGCGCCAGCGGGTCGGCCTCGCCGGAGCGCTGCTGGGCGACCCGGACCACCTCATCCTCGACGAGCCGGCGAACGGTCTCGATCCCGAGGGCGTCCAGTGGATCCGCGCTTTCATGCGGCGGTTCGCGGACAGCGGGCGCGTGGTGCTGATGTCCAGCCACATGCTGGGCGAAGTGGAGCAGAGCTGCGACGAGGTCGTCGTGATCGCCCGGGGCTCCGCCCGGTACACGGGCGGCATCGAGCAGTTCACCGCCCGCGGCGGGTCGGGGAGGGTCCGGGTCCGCGCGGCGGAGCCCGAGCGCCTCGCGGCCGCCCTCGCCGAGAGCGGGATGGTCTGCTCCGACGTCGTCGCAGGTGCGCGAGGGCCGGAGTTCACAGTGGAGGACAGCGACGAGCAGAGGGTCGCCGAGGCGGCTGCGGCTGCCGGACTCCTCGTCTTCGAGATCAGCGCCGAGCGGTCGTCCGTCGAGGAGGCCTTCTTCCGCGAGGTCGGTGACGGAGCCGAGTTCCGGGGAAGGCTCTAGCGCCGTGCAGCTGCTCCGCTCAGCGCGCTCCGCGGGCACCCGCCTCGTGTCCACCTCCGACGTGCAGGTGACCGCGCTCGTCGCGGTGCTCATCCCGGCGGCCGCTCTCCTCGCCTCCCGGACCCTCGAGGTCGACGGCCCCTACCTGTCCAGCCGGGCGACTCTGCTGCTCGTCTCGCTCGGCGTGCCCCTGGCTGCCGCCGCCGTCGCGGGCAGCCGTGCCCTCGAGCATCGGCTGGGCGTCGAGAACGCCGTCGTCCTCGCCGTCCCCTCGGCTCGCGCGCGGACCGGCGGCGCCCTGCTCGCGGTCGCCGTGCTCGGGTTCGCCTGGGGTGCCGCGGCCCATCTGATCGTCGTGGGAGCCGAGTCGGCCCTGTCGATCGGGGCGCCGGTGACGGTCCTGCTGCTGCAGAGCCTCCGTGCCGGGCTCGTCGTCGCGGTGCTCGTCGTCGCCGCGAGGTCTCTGGGCGACCTGCTCCGCAACACCGCCGCCGTCTGGACCCTCGTCCTCGCCTGGTCGGCGGTCGGCGAACGGCTCGTCGGGAGCATCCCGGGTCTCGGGCCGATCGCCGGTCCGTTCCTGCCCGTCCGCAACGCCGACTACTTCGTGACGGGCAGCGCCTACGGGGCCGACTACCCCTGGTCGGCTCCCTGGGCGCTGCTCGTGCCCCTCGCCTGGGCGGCCGCCCTCTGCGCTGCGGCGCTCACCGTCTCGGCGCTCGTCCCCGTGCTGTCCTCCCGGAAGGAGAACCACTGATGTCCACTGCCCTGAGCGAGTCGCGCCTGCCGCGATCCACGATGTTCGCCCGGTCCGTCCGTGCCGAGGTGTCGAAGGAGTGGTCGACCGGGTTCCAGGCCGGGGGTGCCGTCCTCGTCAGCCTGGTGACGCTCGGGGTCGCGCTCGGGATCGGCTCCGTGAGCCGCACGGCCGACGCGCGGTGGAACAGCGGGCAGGGCATCCTCCAGCCCCAGTTCGCCCTGGTCGGGCTGCTGACCGTCGGGGTCGTGCTCCTCCTCCTGGCAGCGGCCTGGTCGGTGCTCGGGGAGCGAGTGCCCCGGACGGCCGGGCTGAGCGCGATCGCCGTGCCGTCACGGAGTGTGCTCGTGCTCTCGAAGACGACCGTCGCCGCGGTCGGGACGCTCGTGCTCACGGCCGTCCTCGTCCCGCTCGCGCTGATCGTCACGGCGTCCGCCGCGGCCGGCGCGATCGCCTGGCCGTCCGAGCTGCTGGAGGCGGGTGGAGCGCGCTTCTGGCTGGTCCTGCCGTTCGTGCTCGCCGCGTACGCCGCGATGGCCGTCGCTGTGGCGGCACTGCTCGACTCGGTGCCCCTGACGATCGGCGTCCTGCTCGTCTGGTACCTCCTCGTCGAGGACTGGCTCGGACGGGTGCCCGCCCTCGAAGCGGCGGCGTCGCTCCTCCCGGTCTCGGCCGGGCTCAGCCTGGCGGGAGCGCAGGGTGACGCGGCCGCTCTCCCGGGCGGCGTGGCGGGCGGCGTCGCGGCCCTCGTCGGTGCGACAGTGCTCCTGGTCGCGCTGGCGTGCTTCCGGGTCGAGAGGCGCGACGTCCGCTCCTGACGGCGGCGCGGAGCCGGCTCGAGGCGCGCGCGTCGCCTCCGTCTCAGTCGGGGGCCGGCACCGCGTACAGCGAGATGCACCGCGCGGACTCGGGGCCGTAGGGCGCCCCGATCCAGTCCGCCGTGCGCCCCGCGAGGCGGAATCCGGCGGCGAGCGCGATCGCGTCCATCTCGTTCGGGTACATGTAGCGCAGCACCTGGGTCCAGCTGATGGGGTCGCCCCTCCCGATCACCGTGTTCTCGGCGACGAGGAGCTGGCGCACGGGCTCGACCGTGTACTGCTCGATCAGGACGGTGCCCGGGTCGAGGTGGCGCAGCGAGGAGGACGGGCTGGTCCTCGAGTGGTAGTGGATCGGATTGAAGGTCTCCACGACGAAGACGCCGCCGGGCCGCAGCTCGCCGAAGGCGTTGGCGAAGACCGCCCGCTGCTCCTCGAGGCTCTTCGCGAAGAAGATCGTGTTGATCATCAGGAGCACGGCGTCGTAGTCGCCCGTGCGGCCCGGCTCGGTGAAGGATCCGTGCAGCGCGTCGATCCGGCCGTCGGAGTCTGCGCCGGCGAGCAGACGGAGCATCGGCGCCGAGATGTCGATCCCGGCGACGTCGAAGCCCGCCGAGGCGAGAGGCAGGGCGGTGCGACCCTCGCCGATCCCGTACTCCATGACGCGGTTCCCCGGAGCGAAGCGCCGCAGCAGCGAGTGCAGGGCGTCGTGCTCCTCGGCCGGCATCGGGTAGAGCAGGCCGTAGATCTCGGTGATCCGCCCGCTGTAGTCGTCGTTCGACATCGTCCTCCTCGGCGGCGCGGCGGTGACGACGTGCCTTCCCCGCCGATCGCCCCCCGGCGCCCGTGGCAGTCAACCAGACGCCGAGCGGGTCCGGCCAGCCCTGGTCCTCCCGGACACTGTCGCGGGTCCGGCCGGCCCCGGTCCCCTCGGACACTGTCGCGTGTCCGGCCGGTCGATCGGTCGGACGACGGAGGACCCGTCGCCTGGCGGATGCGGTCTCGAGGGGTCGGTGTCAGGCTCGAGGGATGGACGACTCGACACGGAACTCCTCGGAACAGCCCGCTCCCACCACCCCGCCGGCCGAGGAGCACGACGCCCTGCACTCGCTGCTGCGGCGCTTCGCTCCGGGGAACCGCGTCATGGAGTACGGGATCGGCGAGGGTCGCAC